>JANNFJ010000193.1:0-16426 GCA_031379725.1 Calothrix sp. OTE_75_metabat_31 | reverse complement strand
GATTACTCCTACGGAATTAAGTAGTAAAATTATTAAAACCGAAACAGAGATTTCGGAAATTGCTCAAAATGTAATTATAATTGTCAGTGTAGTAAGTGGATTTCCAAAGGTAAAATTGAGTTCAACACTTCAGTTTGATTTGGGAATAGATTCCCTTGGTTTGGTTGAACTAGCTTTCAAACTGGAAGATACTTTTGGTATCAAGCTTCAGGAGCAGAATCTTCCTAATATCCATACTGTAGAGAATTTGGTTACAGTTGTACAAACAGCGATTGTTGTCGGAATTGTTGACAATGAACCGTCGCTCTTAGAAAATGACCTGTACAGGGGAGAACGTACAGCACCTATCCCAGCACCACGAGGTTTTTGGGCAAAGTTAGCTCTAACTATTTTTTCGATAATTTCACGAATTTTCTGGCAGTTTGAAGTCAGTGGTGTCGAGCATATCCCAGCAACTGGAGCGTTTATTCTTTGCCCGAACCATGAATCTCACCTTGATATTTTTTGGGTTGCTTCTGGCTTGCCCAGAGAAATTCGCAATCGTCTGTGCTGTTTTGCCAAACAGGAACATTTCAATCATCTATTTACCAAACTCATAGCCACAATTGCTTGTGCTATTCCAACAGACCGAGATGGTGATATCTTACCAACTCTCCGCGCTGGTGCTAAAACTTTGAATAGCGATCGCCCTCTGCTTATTCACCCAGAAGGAACAAGGACACGCACAGGTGCAATGTTACCATTTCGTCGTGGTGCAGCTAAGTTAGCGATCGCTACTGGTGTTCCCCTGATTCCAGTAAGAATTATTGGTGCTTATACAATTTTCCCCTCACACCGTTTGACTCCCAGTTTATTTAATTGGAAGCATCTACAACGTCACAAATTAAAGATAGTATTTGGCAAACCGATTTTAGTATCCCCAGAAGAACAAGGATTGGTAGTAGAAAAATATTTAAGCGAAAAATTATATCAAGCTGTTAAATCTCTCGGTTAACCCTATGTATAATCATAAAAACATCTCAATTAAATTAAATAGTAAATAAAATATGCCTTTAATTGCTTATTTTTTTGATGTCGATGGTACATTGATTAAAAGTAATGCGATAGACCACTATCTTTTTTTAGCTCGGCAAAATGTTTCAAAAATATCTCAATATAAAGTAATAGCCTGTTTAGCTTGTAAATCTCCATACTACTTTTTACTTGATCGGATAAATCGGAATCTATTCAATCACAGTTTTTATAAAAATTATCAAGGTATGCTAGTAGAGCCAATGAAAAATTTGAGCCAAATATATTTTGAAGAACACTTGCATAATTCCATATTTCCATCTGCAAAAGACTGTGTTTATCTGCATCAGCAGCAAGGTCATAAAATTATTTTTGTAACTGGTTCTCTAGATTTTATTATTGCACCTTTGGCAAGCTTTTTTGGTACTGATGTGGTATTAGCAACAAGTCTGAAGAGTCATAATCAGCGTTATACGGGTGATATTGCAAATTTGAGTCTCACTGGTCAAGAAAAAGCCGAAGCCATCAAAAATTTGTCTGCACAATTGGAGATAGATTTAAATAAAAGCTATGCTTATGGAGATAGTGCTTCAGACCTTCCAATGCTAAGTTCTGTAGGGAACCCTGTTGTAGTTAACCCAGATGCTTTTTTAGCTAAAACAGCAAAGGAAAAAGGCTGGCTGATTAATAGCTGGAGCTTGATGAATTAAATGTATAACTTTACGTTTATAAGCAGTAATTCAAGTTTGGGGTGTTATTTTTATTGACTTTTTATCGTAATGGGATTTTTAATGATGACGATAACAGTTATAGCATATGGATACCCGTACCTGCGTTTGGTAGAAGACGAATTACCAGATGTATAAACTCACAAAAACTTTGATCTAAATTTACAAAAAATATAAATATTTAATTTTAATTTGAATAAAGATTTGAAAAATGAGTAAAATTGTGATTATTGGTATATCTTGCCTTTTCCCAGGTGCTAATACACCCGAACAATATTGGCAGAATCTGATTAAAAACCGAGACTTAACTAGCTTGGCAACTGCCGAACAAATGGGAGTGGATGCCAATATATTTTACGATGCCGAGAAAGGAAAGAAAGATAAATATTATTGTTCACGGGGAGGTTACATTCGAGATTTTCAATTTGACACAGATGGATATCAAATTGCCCCAGATTTACTGACAGATTTAGATAATATTTATAAATGGTCGCTCTACGTTGCCAAAGAAGCCTTACAAGATAGCAATTATTTAAATAATAAACCTGTTTTAGAACAATGCGGAATTATACTAGGAAATCTTTCCTTCCCTACCCGCTTTTCTCACCATCTATTTGCACCAATTTACCAAAAAGTACTCGACTCAGCTTTAGGAGAACTTCTACAAGCAGAATTCCGCTTACCCAGCTTAAAGTCACCTGGGAATATTTCCCCTCTTAATGCAATGATATCGGGGTATCCAGCAACCCTCATCTCCCAAGCATTAGGATTATCTGGTCTAAATTTTTGCCTAGATGCAGCTTGTGCTTCATCACTTTATGCAATCAAACTTGCTTGCGATCGCTTGTTATCGGGTAAAGCTGACTTGATGTTAGCTGGTGCAGTTAGCAGTGCAGACCCTTTATTTATCAACATGGGTTTTTCCATCTTCCAAGCTTACCCAGAAAATGGCATAACACGTCCTTTAGATAAATCATCAGGGGGACTAGTTGCTGGAGAAGGTGCAGGAATGGTGGTTTTGAAGCGATATGATGACGCAATTCGAGATGGCGATCGCATTTATGCCACAATTTCTGGTATTGGTCTATCTAACGACGGCAAGGGCAAATTTGTTCTCAGTCCTAATTCGAGAGGGCAAATTTTAGCATTTGAACGAGCTTATGTAAATGCTGGTGTGAATCCTAGTGATATTGATTATATAGAATGTCATGCCACGGGAACCCCCTTGGGGGATATGACTGAACTTAATTCAATCGAGTCATTTTTTAGTAAGTATAATGCTGCACCTCTAATTGGTTCTGCTAAATCAAATTTTGGTCACTTGCTAACTGCTGCGGGAATGGCAGGTTTAATCAAAGTGGTTTTGAGTATGAACAAGGGAATAATTCCAGCCACAATTAATGTCAATGAACCGCTAAGTTCCAAAATCGTCACTTCTAATACTCCTTGGCTTAATCAATCAGTAATCAAATATGCAGGGATAAGTGCTTTTGGTTTTGGTGGTACTAATGCTCACTTGGTATTAGAATCATCACAACAATCTAATATACAAAAAATTAATATTAATTTTCTTCCTGAATCATCACAACAATCCCAAACTTTAAATACCAAATTAGCCATCATCGGTATGGATGCTCACTTTGGAAGCTGTGATTTGGATGCTTTCGACCGTATATGTTACGAAGGAAAACAGAATTTTATCCCACTACCACCGAAACGATGGCAAGGTATTGAAGAAGTACCAGAACTGCTGAAAGAACATGGACTCAATGAACCTCCCCAGGGAGGATATATCAAAGATTTTGAAATTGATTTTCTCCGCTTCAAAATTCCCCCCCGCGATGAAGACCAACTAATTCCTCAACAGTTATTAATGTTAAAGGTAGCGGATAATGCGATTAGGGATGCAGAAATTCAGTCAGGGGGAAATGTTGCCGTTATTGTGGCAATGGGTACAGAACTAGCATTACACCAATTTCGCGTTCGCTGTGATTTGTACTGGCAAATCAAAGCAGGTTTAAATCAAGCAAATATTACTCTATCTCCCAAAGAAATTGTCGAACTTGAAAATATTACTAAAGATGCTCTACATCAACCAGCCCAGCTAAATCAATATACTAGCTTTATTGGTAATGTGATGGCTAGTCGTATTTCTGCACTTTGGAATTTCTCTGGTCCCGCCTTCACAATTTCGGCTGAAGAAAATTCAGTTTTTAAAGCTTTAGAAGTAGCTCAATTACTTCTCGCAAATGGTGAGGTAGATGCTGTTGTTGTGGGAGCAGTTGATTTGGCTGGTAGTTTCGAGAATGTTTTATTACGCAATCAAAATTCTCCCATTAATCAGGGGGTCAATACCCTTAGTTTTGATGATACTACTGACGGCTGGATGATTGGAGAGGGGTCTGGGGCTGTAGTTTTAAAGCTGCATAAAACAGCTTTGGAGGAGAATCAACGTATATATTCTGCGATCGATGCGATTAGTTGTATTCAGGATACTAGTTGGGAAAGTTTGACAAAAAATCAATCAGTAGAAACTATTAATAAAACTTGCCTATCAGCGTTTGAAAAAGCAGGAATTTCACCAACAGATATCGGTTACTTAGAAGTTTTTGGGAGTGGGATATTATTAGAGGATGCAGCAGAAATTAAAGGTTTAAATTTAGCATATCAAGCAAATGAAAATCATTTAAGTTGTGCAATAGGAAGCGTTAAAGCGAATATTGGTCATACCTATGCAGCATCAGGAATTGCAAGTTTAATTAAAACTGCTCTTTGTCTTTATCATCGATATATTCCTGCAACTCCTCAATGGATTAGTCCAAAAATGCCAGAAATCTGGCAAGGAAGTCCTTTTTATGTTGCGACTGAATCCAAAACTTGGTTTTTAGAACCAGGTCAATCTAAAAGAGTCGCTGCAATTAATGGGTTAGGTTTAGATGGTGCTTGTTCGCATTTGATTTTATCAGAAGAATTAAGCCAGCAAGAGCGTCCCAGTAATTATTTAACACAAACTCCATTTTACTTGTTTCCCCTTGCAGCTAATCATCAAGCTAGTTTATTGGAACAGATTGATTATTTAAAAGATGCGATCGCAAACTCTGAAAATATTGCCAAAACTGCACAACAAGCTTTTACGACTTTCCAAAAAACTCCACAAGCACCTTATACATTAGCAATTATCGGTCATAACCAAACCGAATTACTCAAGGAAATTGACTTTGCGATCGCAGGAGTGAAAAATGCGTTTGAGAAACAAGGAGAATGGTATACTCCCCTTGGCAGCTATTTTACAGCAAATCCCTTGGGACAAAAAGGTAAAGTTGCCTTTGTTTACCCCGGTATGGGTAGTTCTGATATTGGTATAGGCAAAGATATATTTCGATTATTTCCCAAAATTTACGATAAATTTTCAACTATTACCACAGAAGTGGGTGAAGTGTTGCAAGAAAAACTTCTCTACCCCAGAAGTTTAGCAAAATTTTCTGCTTCCGAATTAGTAGATAAACAAGCAGAGTTTTTAAACGATGGGGTAGCAATGTGCCAAAGTGGAATTAGTTTGGCTGTTCTATATACCTTAATTATTAAAGATTATTTTCAGGTTCAACCAAATATTGCCTTTGGATATAGTTTAGGTGAAGCTAGTAGTATGCTATTTGCACTAGGAGTATGGTGCGATGATGGTACTTTAAGTCATAATTTGGTGGAATCACCCATATTTAAGGATGAATTATGTGGTGAATGTCTGGGAATTTACAAGTTTTTTAAATTACAATTTAATCAAGAACAACAGCAAAAAGAAAATTGGGTTTCCTATCTTTTGAAAGCACCTATTGTATCTGTTCGGCAAGCCATTGAACAAGAAAAATTTGCTTATATCACATTTATCAATACCGCTAAAGAAGTAATCATTGCTGGTGAACCAAATGCTTGTTTGAGAGTAATTGCAACTTTGAATTGTAATTATTTACCGATTAAATTCAAGAATGCCTTGCATTGCGAAGTTGCCAAATCAGAATATCAAAGGTTGATTAAATTACATACTATTCCAATTCATACTACCCCAAATATTGAATTTTATTCAGCAGTTGATGGTGTCCCTATCTCTTTAAATACTGATAGTATCGCTAACAATTCAGCAAGACTTGTTTGTCAAACCGTTGACTTTCCCAAAATATGCGATCGCGTTTACGAAGATGGTGCGAGAATCTTTATTGAGTTAGGTTCAAAAAACAACTGTTCGCAATGGATAACTAAAAATCTTTTGGGCAAAGAACATGCTGCTATGTCTATAAATACCAGAGGGGCTAGCGATTATACTAATATTATCAAAGTTTTGGCGAAACTGATTAGCCATCGTGTATCTTTGGATTTATCACCACTCTATTTTTCCGATACAGATAATTCGAGTACAGTTAAATCAATTATCAAGAAAATTACTTTGGGTGGAAGTTCTATTCGTTCTCAAATATTAACCGTAGCAAATAAACAACTTTTTCAAAATCAATCTTTATTAAAACTTATGAAACAAGACATACATACTCATAATCAAGAAATCAAAATAATTCAACTACAATTAGCTAATGTACAAATCATCCCGTCCCAGGGTAGGGAATCAAATATAAATTTTCCTCCCGCCCGAAAAGAAATTCAGGAAGCTTCTAACATTTCGTCTTCTCAAGTAATAAATACTAACATTATCTGGAATGAAACTGATTTACTCGAATTTGCAGAAGGTAATATTTCTAATGTTTTCGGTCAAGAATACAAAATAATTGATACCTATTCCCGTAGAGTCAGATTACCAATGCCTCCTTATTTGTTAGTCAGTAGGGTGACTAAACTAGAAGCTACAAAAGGAAGCTTTAAACCATGCTCAATGACAACCGAATATGATATCCCTATTAATGCTTGGTACTCTGTCGATAAACAAATTCCTTGGTCAGTAGCTGTCGAATCTGGTCAATGCGATTTATTATTAATTAGCTATTTAGGAATTGACTTTGAAAGTAAAGGACATTTAGTATATCGTCTTTTAGATTGTTCCTTGACATTTCTCGATGATTTACCTAAAGAAGGAGAAACCCTCAGATACGACATCAAAATAAATTCTTTTGTGAGAAATGGGGATAATTTACTCTTTTTCTTTAGCTACGAATGCTTTGTTGGCAATAAAATGGTTTTGAAAATGGATGGTGGCTGTGCTGGATTCTTTTCAGATGAGCAATTACATCAAGGCAAAGGAGTTATTTATTCTGAAAAAGAACTTGCAGAAAAAAATAAAATTCAAAAGCAGTATTTTGAACCACTGTTAATATGTCAAAAAACCAGCTTTGATAAATCAGATTTATTATCCCTAACTAAAGGTAATATTACAACCTGCTTTGGAGAACATTATTGGCAAGATAACTTAAATCCTTCCTTACGTCTACCTCCAAAAGACATATTAATGCTTGATAATGTCACCTCACTAGAACCAACAGGTGGTGCTTGGGGATTAGGCTTAATTATTGCCGAGAAAAATCTCAACCCCCAAGACTGGTATTTCCCCTGTCATTTTAAAAACGACCAAGTAATGGCAGGTTCTTTGATGGCTGAAGGTTGCGGTCAACTTTTACAGCTTTATCTTCTATACTTAGGTTTACAAATATGCACTACTGATGCTCGTTTTCAAGCAATTCCAGGTTTGCGTCAGGTAGTACGTTGTCGGGGACAAGTGACCCCAATGTCTGGCAAATTAATTTATCGGATGGAAATCACCGAAATTGGTTTAACACCGAAACCCTATGCAAAATCTAACGTTGAAATCATCTTAAATGGAAAAATCATCGTTCATTTTCAGGATTTAGGTTTGCAATTGTCAGAAAAAAAGCCAACGAATACCACTCCTATTCATCAAACTAACTTACCAAAATTTTCCCAACAATCACTTCAAAAAGCAGCTTTATTAAATGAATCCCAAGTACAAGAATTTTGTACTGGTTTAGTATCCAAATGCTTTGGTGCGGAATACGAAATTTACGATGAAGGGAATGTCAAAACCTCACGTATGCCTAATACTCATCTCAATTTTGTAAATAGAGTTTTGTCAGTGCAAGGTACACGTCATCAACTGACCAAAGGTTCAAATATTACTACTGAATATGATGTACCTTTAGAACCTTGGTATTATCGCCAAAATTCCTCTCCCAACGTACCTTACTCCGTTTTAATGGAGATAGCCTTACAACCTTGCGGTTTTCTTTCAGCTTATTTAGGAACTACTCTACTTTATCCCCATGAGAGTTTATTTTTTCGCAATCTAGACGGAAAAGGTCATCTTGTCAAAAATATCGATATTCGTGGCAAGACTATTACCAATACATCACGATTAATTTCTTCATCTAATGTTCAAGGTTCAATTATTCAAAGCTTTGATTTCCAAATGATTTGCGATGGAGAGGTTTTCTATCAAGGTGATGCCACCTTTGGTCATTTTAGTCAAAAAGCTTTAAGTAATCAAATTGGACTCGATAAGGGTAAAGATATTCGACCCTGGTATGAAAAAGAAAATATCAAACAGTTACCTGAGATAAAAATAGATTTAAAGACAGTAGATAGTCGTGCTAAATATTATCAAATTAAACCACATCAACTTAATTACCGTTTAGCCAACTACCAGTTAGATTTACTTAATCAAGTGATGATAATTGAAAGTGGCGGTAAATCTGGTCAAGGATATATCTACGCAACAAAAAATGTCAACCTAAATGACTGGTTTTTTAAATGTCACTTTTACTTAGACCCAGTAATGCCAGGTTCTCTAGGTGTAGAATCAATTATCCAAGCGATGCAAGTATATGCTTTAGAAATTGGTTTAGAAAAACACTTAAAATCACCACAATTTACATCATTAACAGACCATACAACCGTTTGGAAATATCGCGGTCAAATTCCTCATGCTCAAACAGAAATGTATTTAGAAATTCATATTACTCAGATTGATCTGACAGAGGAGAAAGTAATTGTAGTTGGTGATGCTAGTTTGTGGAAACCAGGTCTCAGAATTTATGAAATTAAAGATATTGCTATTTGCTTGGAGGAATCATAAAACAATACGCTTGGTGTTAAGAATGAGATCCCCCTTAAAAAGCAGGGCTGTTTCGTTCCCTTTCAAACAAGATTTGTCAAGATGGTTAGCAATAAAATTACTAAGTAAGGGTGACTAGAAAATGAACTTTTAAACACTTAGACAACCGTAATATTGTTCATTTTTTTGACATGTTGGTAATAAAGTAACCAATTTTTAATCGCTAGAGCCCTTGATTTTTATAGCCCTTTAGGGAATGAAACAGCCCTGCCTTAAAAAGGGGGGCAATAACTCTCTTAAAGTCCCCCTTAAAAAGGGGGATTTAGGGGGATCGATTGCGGAAAAACGTTTAACTGAACTGTATTCAATGATAATAGGACTTACACAATAGTGACCGGAAGGCTTACCACAGAGTCACAGAGTACACGGAGTAAATAGGGGGTTTGGGAGAGTTTTTGCGTAAGTCCTAGATAAAAGACTTTTACTTAAAAATGCCATTGCGTTCGCGCAGTCTTCGCCAAAGTCTTGTTTCCCAAGGGAGACAAGACTTTGGCTGTTATTGGTGGTATTCATATTAACTCTGTGTTCCTCAAGAACGGAATTAATTGCTCGAATCCTCCAAAATAAATTACGCGCTTCAGGACAAACTAAATGTTAGATAAAGATATTTGGCAAAGCATCCGAGAAAAAGCAATTAACTATGGCACAGAAATATCACGCAAACAAACTTCTATTTCTCTGCCACCATTGAACACAACGGTTTCGAGAAAACGCAAACAGATAACTTTAAATTCTATGTCAGATAACAATTCCCAGAAGTCGGCTTGAGCAAACGAACGTAACATTAAATAATCGTCTTCCGTCTTGGATTCACGAGTATTATTTTGTTGCTCGTAATTTTTCATTTGTTGTTTTAAGTCGGTAATTGCCAAATCGATCGCGGGGTTGCTAGGAAGTGACTGGAGTGTTTGCAGTTGATGTTGTAGTGTGATTAATCTCTTATCGACTGCCATATCCGTTTGTGTGCGGTTATTAACTTCCTGCACAACTTCTGAGGCATATCGCGTGAGAACTGTTGTCACTTCTTTTTTGACTATAGATTTAGCGATCGCTTTCTGGTTGCTGCATCCGGATGAGCCGAACTTCTTATACTGGGCACATTGAAATTGCTTCCCCGCCTTAGTTTTAGTCATGGCATGTCCGCAAACACCACATTTAAATATTCCAGCGAGAATATGGGGGTTGAATTTGCGTGGGTCTTTTTTGTTGGTATGAGCGGTAATTTTCGCTAAATCTTGGTATTCGTTTTCTGTTATTAGTGCTTCATGAGTTCCGTAATGTCTAGAGATTTCCCCAGACTTTAATTTATAGAACGTGTGCCCTCGTAACGCGGGATTATGCAGCCAATTACGCAGACTAGAAGGGTACATCTTGATTTCAAAGCTTTCTGCTAGCCAGCGTCCAATCGAACCAAACGAGTTACTGTAAAATTTGTGAATTATCTCCTTAGCGATTAGCCAATCTGTTGGGTGAGGGGTGCATTTAGCATTTTCATCCTTTGTATAACCAAATGGTGGTTTACCAAAATATTTTAAATTGGAGCGGTAATAGTCGGTTCCGTGTGAGATTCGCTCAGACAATAATCGACTCTCAAATTCTGCCAACCCCGCAATATTATTAATAGTCAACCATCCAAAAGCGGAATTTGTGTCGCCTAGAGGAGAATCTAAGATTGTAAGTTTAACCCCGGCTTTTTGAAGTGTGTCTATTGTTTTGTGGATAGAAATAACATTTCTTCCAAGTCTATCTAACCTCGTCACAACTATTTCTGTTGCGACTCCGTTTTTCGCAAGATTAATAATTTGGTTGAAATTTTTTCTACTGTCTTTCCTGCCGGACTCAACGTCATATAAGATTTTCTCAGCCCCAGCTTTCTCTAGTCGGTTTATTTGTTGGTCAAGAGCTTCCGTGTCCGCTTGTTGGCGAGTAGACACGCGGGCATAACCTAAGCGCATAAAGGGTTTGGGGTGGTTTTTGTAGATAAAATATATAGTACCACACCATTTATAAAACTCAAACACTAATGGGAGTACCCAAGGACTTACCACCGGGTGTGAATAAAACAGGATACGCAATTTTGACAATGGTATCGAAAGATACGATGCCAGCTTGGGCGGAAGAGGACTTTTTTACTGTTTAGTCATTTGTTATTTGTCCGTTGTCATTTGTCCGTTGGAGAGCATCCAGTTTTGGCATATTTATAATTTTGTAGTGCGTATGCAAAGCCAGCCCTAGCCCTTTCAGGGCGGCTACGCCAACGGGCTTACATCTTGCTCGCTTAATATAGTACGCGAGCAAGATGCTCGCACTACACGCCGAAATAGGATGCTCCCCTAACCACTAACCACTAACCACTGACCACTAACTACTGACAACTAACCATTTACCACTGACCACTGACCACTGACCACTAACCACTAACCACTGACAACTAACAAAGGAAAAGAAAATGGGAGTTCAAGTACTTGATATATCACCTGTCGGGAGAGTCGAAGGCGATTTAGATATTCGTGTGGAAATCGAATCTGGACAAGTTGTTAACGCTTGGACACATGCCGAACTGTTTCGCGGTTTTGAAGTAATTTTGCGCGGTAAAGACCCGCAAGCGGGGTTAATTGTCACACCTCGTGTCTGCGGTATTTGCGGTGCTTCACATTTGACCAGTGCAGCTTGGGCACTCGATACCGCTTGGGGTACAGAAGTACCGCGTAATGCTATTTTGGCACGTAATTTAGGTCAGCTTGCCGAATCATTACAAAGTATACCGCGCTATTTCTATGGGCTATTCGCTGTTGATTTGACGCATGAAAAATATCGACATAGCCCATATTATCTAGAAGCTTGCAAGCGTTTCACGGCTTTCACTGGCACATCTTACGAAAAAGGCATTACACTTTCTGCCAAACCTGTAGAAATTTACGCGCTTTTCGGCGGGCAATGGCCCCACAGCAGTTATATGGCAATAAATAGAGGAATTCTTTGTATATTAGGAGTTTGAGAAGATAGAAATAATGATTCCCTGACTTTTCCTTAAAGGGAGGCGTAAGCTTAAACGGAAATTCATTTATTTTCCCCAATTAAAAGTAATTTGATTTCCTAAATCATTACCTATTTTTTCCCTAGTGCTTCTATTTCTCAGCGGTTGGTAATTATCAAGCCATGTATATTTATTTTCTCTGCCTGTAAATAAAAAGCCGCATTTTTATCAATATAAATACGTAAATCTGGTTATTTTGGTTATAATAGTTACTATAAAAATGAATATTTTTGATGGATCGCACTTCTCCAAATCCATTTATTTTTCTCAATTAAAAGTCATTTAATTTTCTAAATGATTCTTTAATTTTCCCTTACAACTCAAGCACCCAACCTGTAAAAAATCGGCGATGCCCGTATGTCTACCACTTTGTGGTATCGCTGTGGTAAATTTTTAATAGTGCTGTCTACTCGCCCCATCTCATTAATTATCCGTACTATGAAAATTGAACGATTGCAGGAACTCAAGCAAAAATTGACCAAAGAAGCAGACCTTTCCAAAATCTGGTTGTTTTATATGGATCATTTTGCGGATCATGCAGAATTCACTGAACTGGGTGAACCTACCCCTAATGAATACCTAGATACTGTTATCCAAAAAACTTCTCAGCAAATGTTTGGCAGAGCAATAAAAATTACTGACTTTTTCCCCATCTATATTGCAAAGTATCAGTTCTTTCATGGACCTTTCCAAGCCCAAAGACGTATTGGTGGTGTAATTTATTTCGAGGATATAAAAATTGGGTTACTTGCAGTGTCGGCGGATTATCCCCCTACCGATGCGGTCAAGTATTCACGTTTTTCTGAAGTAGCTCGGCTGCCGGGATTTAGTCGCAACGATTTGAATTGAGGACAGAATATATTAACGTAGATGTTTCTGACAAAAATAGTATTTCCCATTGCAATCGCAGGTAAGCAATCTCATGAGTTTTAGAGATTGGAATGGCATTTTAACGATTCGAGCAGATGAGAGTTAACTATGTCCACCAAAAGTAATACCAAGCCCTTTTATATTTTACTAATCAGCATTCATGGGCTGATCCGAGGTCACGATCTGGAATTGGGTCGTGACGCAGACACTGGGGGACAAACTAAGTATGTTATTGAATTAGCTAAAGCCCTGGCTATAAGGCCAAATGTTGAGCGTGTTGATTTAGTCACGCGGCGGATCGTTGATGATGCAGTAGATGCCGATTATAGCGCAGTAACTGAATCTCTAGGCGCGAGAGTGCAGATAGTTCGGATTGAAGCAGGTCCTGATGCTTATATTCCCAAAGAAGAATTATGGAGCCATCTTGATGGCTTTACGGATCGTTTGTTTACTTGGTTAAATGACCAGCCGCGTTTGCCTGATATCCTCCACACCCACTATGCCGATGCAGGATATGTGGGGGTACGTATTTCCCATTTAACAGGTTTACCACTCATACACACAGGGCATTCTCTAGGACGTGATAAGTACCGTAGATTTTTGGCATTGGGCATGGCGATGGAGGAGATCGAGCAACGCTATCATATGCTGCAACGTATTAGTGCGGAAGAAGACACCTTGAGCAATGCAGATTTGGTGATTACTAGCACTTACAACGAAATTGAAGACCAGTACAAGCTTTACGATTGTTATACACCCGATAAAATGGCGGTCATTCCGCCAGGAACTGATTTGGAGCAGTTTTATCCGCCGACAATTGGGGGTGAAACTATCGAGTTTAGGGAAACCTTAAAAAAGTTTCTGAAGCTACCTGATAAACCGATAATTTTGGCATTATCGCGCCCCGATCAGCGGAAAAATATCGTCACCCTATTAGAAGCCTATGGTCAATCGCCACGCTTGCAAGAATTAGCCAATTTGGTAATTGTTGCAGGTAATCGGGATGATATTCGAGAATTGAACGAAGGCGCTCAAAGTGTTTTAACCGAACTATTGTTAGTGGTGGACTGCTACGAGCTTTATGGCTGTGTCGCTTTACCAAAACATCATACTTCTAAGGAAGTAGCGGGTATTTATCGATTAGCCGCAGCTTCAAAAGGTGTTTTTGTCAATCCCGCTCTCACCGAGCCTTTTGGCTTAACCTTACTCGAAGCTGCGGCGAGTGGATTGCCATTGGTTGCGACAGAAAATGGTGGACCTGTAGATATTATTGGCAATTGTCATAATGGTATATTAGTTGACCCTTTGAATGGAAGTGCGATCGCTAAAGCTTTATTGACGATTCTCGAAGATTCGACGCTTTGGGAGCAATATTCTGAAAATGGTTTAAAAAATGTCGCTAAGTTTTATTCATGGGATGCTCATGCTCAAGCCTACTTAAGAAAAATTCAACCCTTAATGTTGCAGCATGAACCGTCACCAAAACCGACACCGCCACCCAAAGAAGGTAGTTATCGAAAACGGGTTCTTTTTACCTCTATCGATAATACGTTGTTAGGGGATGCTGAGGGATTATCGCAATTCGTACAAGTAATTCGCCAACATCAGAGGGAGTTTTTGTTTGGGATCGCCACAGGTCGGCGGTTCGATTCAGCCCTAAAACTTTTGAAAACCCATAATATTCCGACCCCTGACATTTTAATTACCAGTTTAGGCACAGAAATTTATTACCTCCCACAACTGACTGCCGATATTGCTTGGAATCACCATATCGATCGTGGGTGGACACCACAAGTATTACGGCGCATTATCGATCCATTACCTGGTTTGCAATTGCAACCTAAAAACGAGCAAAGTCACTTTAAAGTTTCTTATTATTATGATGCAGACATCGCACCATCATTAGAAGAGATTTTGACTCTATTGCGCCAACAAGAATTATCCGTTAATACAACACTCTCATTTGGTCAGTATCTCGACTTTGTACCCGCAAGAGCCTCTAAAGGTCAAGCAGTACGCTATGTGGCACAACAATGGAATATTCCCTTAGAGAGGTTTTTGGTGAATGGCGGGTCTGGGGGCGATGAAGATATGTTACGCGGCAATACTTTAGGTGTAGTCATTGCTAATCGTCACCGGGAAGAACTATCGATCTTGACCAATACTGAGCGGGTTTATTTTGCTGAGGGCGCACATGCCTGGGGCATTTTGGAAGCGATTAAGCATTATGATTTTTTTAATTTGTGACAGCGCCCGGTGTGTTATTTATCGCCGAAGCGATCGTTGCCCCTGTTGAAGTAATTAATTTCAGGGCTTTACAAGCGTGCCATTCGGTTTATAACCACTGGCGGGTTAAGTATTCACCTTGGGGTATATTTACTTGCGCCGCACTATACTAGCAATATCCCATTCCAGCTTGCGTTTGCATCCGCACGTTGGAAAACCACAATCATCCGATCTTTGTTCTAAATTACCTGAGCCCAATGATTTCTCCTCTTTATATCACACCTCAAAATTCCGAATCGCAAACTCCTATTGCTCTCGATTGGCCTAGTAAAGAAACAATAGTAGCTCGCGCTAGCATTGTGGGAGAACGCATCGGGATCAAAGACCTCGAAGATACCACTCCGCTAGCAACTAATCCTTTAATCATTAGAGCGGGTGCTACTGGCTGCGCCGCCATCCTGCGTTACGGTGTCATCGTCACCTTCAACCTTACCGCCGAGGAAGAGAGCGAATTCCTTAAAAGTCTTCAACCTCTCGTCCGCGAACCCATCCTAGCCGCAAACTCGGAAAAACTGCCAATAGCGTTCCATCCTCAAGCCAAAGAGCGTCTCGAAGGTAATGTCCTTTGGCTGCAAGAATTTACTGCCGAACGCTTACAGATCGTAGCCGAAGCTTTGGGCAAAAGTGTTGTGCTTGACTATTATGAAACGGAAATGTCGAGCTTATTTGGACGCATCAAACCCTTTACCACCGCTATTCAAGGAAGAAATCTTCGTCCGCCGAAGGAAAAAGAATTACTCAGCTACATTAGTAGTACGCTGCTCATCCAGCAAAAAATGCTTGGTATTGTTGAAGTGGGTGAAAAGCCCAACCCGATCTGGGACTATCCTGAGTTAGACCGATTATATTTGCGTTTGGAAGACGAATACGAACTGCGGGAAAGATTAATCGCTTTAGAGCAAAAGTTAGCCCTGATTTCTAAATCCGTAGAAACTGTCTTGGCGATTTTGCAACGTGACAGTAGCTACAGGGTGGAATGGTACATCGTCATTTTGATCGTTGGGGAAATCTTCTTGTCGATTTATGACATATGGACTCGGCACTAGCTACATATGCTGACGCGCCGCTAAGTCTGAACTTATGCAATATTGCCAGGGGTCAGGCGGGCGCGATACTCAGTCCGATTGAGACTATTGATACTAAGTAGGCACGCAAAATTATTTATATATCTTTTTCTGCTGTTTACTTCACTGAATACAGAATTGAGAATTCAGGAATATATAATTAATTTTGCATAGGCACTGATATTGACTTGTAGCGAATATAATCAAGAAAACTCACAAGTTCGAGCAAAGCCTTATCGGGGAGGATGCTGACGGTCTGAATTAACTTTTGCTGTTCTACAGTAGTTCCGTCCATTGCCAAAAC
>JANNFJ010000179.1:0-2487 GCA_031379725.1 Calothrix sp. OTE_75_metabat_31 | reverse complement strand
CATTTTGAGCCTGTTCAAAACTAGTTTGTGGTAGCAACAAAGCAAATTCATCTCCACCTAAACGAGCTACAGTGTCACTAACTCGGATATTTTTATTAATTATCTTTGTAATCAAACATAAAAGTTGATCGCCTGTGCTATGTCCAAATTCATCATTAATAGTTTTAAAATTATCAAGGTCAATATAAGCTAAGGTCACAGGATAGTTGTAACGAATAGAACGAACCATTTCGACTTGTAGCAACTCTAAGAAAAATCGTCGATTCACGATTCCTGTCAATCCATCAGTACGTGCTAATTTTTTTTCTCTTTCATAGGAATTTTTTAAAGCTAAAAGCAAATGATTTATAACTAGGAAAAAACTTAACTTTACTGCTGCGTCCCAGAAGAAAATCATTAGAGAGGGATATGTAATAGCATCACTCACGAACCAAACAAATGTACTAAATAGTGAAATTGCCTGTCCCCATCCTCTTCCTACAAACCATGTTGCGAGGGTAATCGGGGCAAGATAGAAAATCGAGAGTGAAAGATTGATTTGTACTAAAAAATCAACGATGCTGATTAGCAACACTAAGATAATACTCAGTAGTATTGTGAGTGATTGCGGTTGCTTTTCGAGATATTGAATAAGTATCGAACCTAAAGTATTATTTTTGCGGTACATGGTCACTTATTAACTGACGGTTAAGGTTTTGCTTAAATATTAGCCAATTATTTTAATTACATCACCACATAATGTCACACTTATCAAAAATCGCATAAATCGTTACCATGAGTTCTGTTAAATATCGAACATACTTAAGTGTAATTACATAGTTAGTTTTTAATTAATTTTCTATTAAGTAAAGTTAAAACGGTATGCATAACTTGTTTGATAATTGTTTTATTACAGGGCAGTAGTAAAACAAGTGTGGATAATTGCCAAACTTCAAAACCCAACGATCGAGATATTGCCGCTAAAACCATATCTTTGACATGTTGCAGGCGAAAATTTGGGTTTTGTAAAAATTGCCTGGATTATTCTTGGTATCCCTAAGAACTAATGAAACCAAAAACTGATCAAATCCACGTTACTATAGTTGCAAAAATACTGATTTATAATGACGTTAAAATTGCAACCAAAAGAAAAAGTTAGGACATCTGGAATTATCCGTTTTTTTCTAATATTGTTCCTTTTCGGTCAAGTTTGGCTGCATTTCATTCAAGGTAAAACCTGCTACCGCAAGATAATCGAACATATGGTGACAGCTGGACCTGTTTCGTTGCCTCCAGTTCTGCTTGTTAACGGTTTTGCAGGGATGATTTTTACAATTCAAACAGCACGAGAATTAGTCCGATTTGGGGCTGTAGATGCCGTTGGAGGTGCTTTTGCGCTAGCTTTTTGCCGCGAATTAGCTCCCATTCTCACTGCTAGCATCATTGCCGGACAAGTTGGTTCGGCTTTTGCTGCGGAAATTGGTGCAATGCAAGTCACCGAACAGATAGATGCACTCTACATGCTTAGAACCGATCCAATCGATTATTTAATTGTTCCGAGAGTGCTTGCTTGCTGCGTGATGGTTCCCATCGCTACTATTTTCGCTTTAGTAATAGGGGTTACGGGTGGAGTTTTTGCCGGAATGTTGCTTTATCAGATTAATCCTGAAACATTTTTAGAGTCAGTAAGAGATTTTTTACACCCATCCGATCTAATAGTTATCCTTTTAAAGGGATTTATTTTTGGAGTCATGGTTGCTGTAAATAGTTGCAGTTGGGGACTGGCTACCAGAGGAGGTGCCAAGCAAGTTGGTGAAGCCGCGACCGCAGCAGTTGTGACCTCTTGGGTAGCGATTTTTGTACTTGATTTTATAATTTCTTTACTACTTTTTGAAAACCCAGTTATGTAAAGCCAGCTGGGAATAATAAGCCCCGATAAATCGAATAAAACTATCATTAATATATTAATTTACATGAATTGCTTTTAACATCGCTCATCAAAGCGCGTATATAAACTACCATATTTAATCCAGTATTGTTTCAATGTGTGATGGGGTGTGTGTAAACTAGCTTTAGCTTGGTAGAGGACAACTTGACGGTTTGCCCCCATCCAAATTTTATTGATAGATTCAACCGAAATTAAAGTTCCTCCTAATGCAGTAACGCATTCAGTAAAGCGCTCTATTGTCGTATATTCAACTGTTTCAAGGATAAAAAAGTGACCAGAACTAATTAAATGGCGGCTGCGAATCCAGCAGCGCATCTTTTTTTCAGCTGATGGCGGTAACATTATAAAAATAGTTTGAATAGGCAGATTCAAATCTTATAAATCTTTTCGCTCAAACACATGCCCTTTTCTAACTTAATATTTGAGAATCAAAATAAAAGTTATGACGGTCACGGTTCGAGCAAAGCAATTAGTGGCATTAATTGCAAGGTTTTGATTTTTTGCTGCTCAAGACTTGTTATGGTAATGTTTTGCCACTTTTTAATTCTCTAA
Organism: Calothrix sp. OTE_75_metabat_31; assembly: GCA_031379725.1. Taxonomy (GTDB): domain Bacteria; phylum Cyanobacteriota; class Cyanobacteriia; order Cyanobacteriales; family Nostocaceae; genus JANNFJ01. Next base: position 8 of record JANNFJ010000179.1, on the reverse strand, counting down.
TGATGCCG
>JANNFJ010000173.1:0-11280 GCA_031379725.1 Calothrix sp. OTE_75_metabat_31 | reverse complement strand
GTCTTTGACTGCGAAACCGTTAGTTTGTCTATTTTTACTACAAATCATTCAAGATACCGAAGCTTGGCTAATTTTTCAATCATTGCCATCATCCGAACAACTTGCAGCCTTAAATGCTCTCAATCCTGCTGTAAGATATTGGTATAGCGACTTGTTCCCCAAGTGGTTAAGCAAAAACGACCCCAAATTTTATGTTTGGAGGCAAAAGTTGATTGCAGGTGAGTTTAGTCACGAAGATGAAGATTTTCTTAAATTAGTTGCCCATGAAATCGAACAGCGTCAAGGTACTTTTGTCCTGCGCTATATCGCTGATTTATCGATGGCGACTGATATAATTGTTAGCAGCAGCGAAGATTACCCACTATGTATCCAGTTAACCAGCCTCTCGGATGAATATTCTCAACAAAAGTCTGATAATTGGGAAATGACACTACGTTTCTGGGAAATCGAAAGAGGTTTATTTTTGAGTTACAATCCCGGTGCAATTAATTTCGTTAATCAAATTGTCAATGTTACGCTGTATAACAGCAATAATCTATCAATTGCTACTTTTTTGAAATTTAATTTGTAAATACTATTTTTAATAGTTCGGTCGTCTTCTGTAGTGGTGATAACAATATATATTTAATAAACAAAGTCATCATGGTAGATAAACCAATTGACCGTCAGCAGCGATTAGCAAAGTTTTTATATGCAGTAGAATCAGCTCAAAAATTACAAGATGATATCTTAAAATATGGGTTGGAAGCAGCTAAAATATACTGTGAAGATGTTTATGGTGATTGGCTTGAAAAGTGGGGTGAAGGAGAAAATCATTTTTTAGAAGCAATTATTGATTTTTTGGAAAGTAGTAATTCGGTAGCTATCAAAGTCAGAAATTTTTTAAGTGATAAATCATCGCTAGAAATTGCGATTGAGTTGGAAAAATGTTTATCCGAAGACGAAAATAGTAGTTTTGCGATTAAAGATTTTTTAGTAAGTAATTTGATTCATCAACCCAGTCACCGCGATTTTAGTGGTGATGAAGAAATTAATTTATTAGAGTTAGCTGATAATTTGTTGGAAAAGTTGACGCTTATTATTAAGGCAAAAGGGAAGGGGTAAGGAGTACTTCTGTTGAAAATATACTACAATACTACGGATAGTAAAATCTCTACCTCTGTCATGCTGAGAAACGTTCGCGCTGTACGCGTTCCCGTATCCCTCCGGGGAAGCAAGCAACACGCAGTGTGCCCGTAAGGGCTTAGGGTAGCATCTTAAAGTTCGGGTAATTTAAAAGTAAAGTTGTAACCCATTTTTAATCTGCATTTCTGGACAGGCAGGATGTCTATCCGACGTTGAAATTATATTCACGGACAGGCAGGATGCCTATCCTACGTCTAATTTGCTACTTCTGCCATTTCGATGACGCGCCCATCATAATCTTTAACTAAGAAATTTAGGGGCTTGCGACTGCGAATTTTAAATTTTAAACCCCGCACTTCAATCCGCATTAAAACCATCTCTAATGCTTCATTGTCAAAGCAAACGTGACGGTGTTGGTTTTTTGTACCAAGACTTGCACCTGTAATGACGTGGAGTTGGGTATTTTTCTTGAGTTGATACCAAAGACCTTCGCTAGCATTGGTCATGCGGCTACCGGCATAGCTGGGGCTAGTGGACATGTACAGCGGGTCAATCCCTGCTGCACCAATTGTTTGTTCGTAGTTGTAGTAATAGTGCAGCGGAACTTCGGCTGCGGGCAAATCGAGTAATCCTTCGTATAATTGTCGGGCTACTTCCAAATCTGACACCATTACCGTGTATACTTTTGGCGCACTGGTCAAAAACATCCACATTGCACCTGCGTATGCTGCTAACAGCATAACCATGATGCCTTGGGTAGAAAATAAGCTATCTAAAGGCAGCGATGGGAGAAACGAGCCTAAAGTTAGAGGTGGAAGCAGGAACGGTGTCACACTAACTGCTATAAACATGGAAATATCTAATATTTTGTATAAGGGAGCCGATGACAGTTTTTATGAATTAAGACTTAAATTTTAAGCCTGTGTTTCCAGTGTATCAATTACGAGCGGACTTAACGGTTGACTCTAAGCCATGCCGTCTCCAAAATAATATGCGATTATCTATAGCTTTGCTAGATTTTAATCAATTTTAGCAACATAAACTCGATTCACTCTTAAAGATTGTGCAAATCCCACATTTTCCCGAAGCAAATCACCCCCTTGTTAAGTCGCTGTTTCATCACAGCGACATGGAATTGCTGACGTTATTCCAGCAGCAACCCGATGCAGGCAAGTTCTTCACTGCGGTTTTTTGCCGCTATAGTCCTATTGTCTATACCTTAATTCGCCATTCGGCACGTTCTCCCGTCCAAGCCGATTATTTATTTGCCCTGACATGGAAACACATTTACTACGAATTGGGTGGACTCGATATGAATCAGCCAGGTAACGAGAACCTGACGCTGCAAAATTGGCTGATTAATATGACGGCATATTGTATTAATGAAATCGAGTTACCACCGACCGAGGCAATCCACTATTCGCTTAAAGCCACTTCACCACCGTTGTGGTGTTATGTCGAACAGGCTTTGGAACAATTATCGCCGATGCTGCGGTTGATGGTGTTGATGGCACAAACTTTCCATTGGAGTGAAACGCGCATTGCTGCATATCTCCAGGCCGAAGGAGAAGCGATCGCCCCAAATGAGGTAGCCAATTTTCTCCAGGAAGGCTATCGTATGCTTGAGGACAAATTGCCAATAGACATTCGTGCTATATATTTGGGCGAAAATATTCTCGCAGCGTCTGCTACGTGATTTTACTGCATAGTGTGTTCTTAACAAAATATTCTTACTTAAACCCGATTCACGGGAATTTTTTTATGAATTTAAAAAAATCATCACTCTTTCAAAGCCATTTTCCGATAGTTCCAGCCAAAAGCTGGAAATACAGCCAAGAGATTCATCGTAGTTTGTACATATTGATTTTGACTTGCGCTTTGATGCCAGTTGCCGTAAATGCTGCTGACCTTACCCAACAACTTCACTACCCTATCCGTCAAACGGTATCGCGTGATGCTAGGGACGAAGCTGATAGTTTATTTAGAATTGGGGAATTACAACTTCAACAGCGAAATCCAAGTAAAACCGTTGAGTCGGCATTAGCAGCACTCGAAATTTATCATCGCTTGAGTGACTTGAGAGCGCAAGGCTTGACTTACGATTTACTTAGTAAGTCTTATGTCGAATTAGGTCGATTCAAAGAAGCCGAAGACGCATCGCGTCGCCGTTTAGCTGTAGCGAGGGATACTCAAGATTATCGTGGTCAAGTTTTTGCTTTAAATAATATTGGTAGCTTGTTATTGCAACAGGGAGAAGATACAGCAGCAGAAAAAACTTTTAACGAAGCTGTTGATGTTGCCAACAAATTCAAGATTATTGAGGGTCAAGGACTTTCGCTAAGTAATTTAGGGTTAGCCACTGCACGAGTGGGAGATTATAATAAAGCGATTAAAATTTACGAAACTGCATTAACATTTCGCCGTCAAATTGGCGACCCCATTGGTGAGGCGAATACGTATAATAACTTAGGTGAAGCGTATCTGGCTATTGGGGATTATCAAAATACTATTGCTACATTTGGGTATGCAATGAGATTGGCAAAAATGTCACGCGATCGCACCAATGAATTTCGCGCAATCGACGGGTTAGTTGCTGCACACAGTTCGATTGGACGCAACGAACGTGCTTTTGAGTTGTTGACCCAGCGTTTAACACTTGCGAATCAATTACGAAGCCCGCAAGAAGAATTAAAAACCTTTGAATCTTACGCGCTGTACTATGAGAAACAAAGGAATTATCAAACAGCCCGAAATTTCTACGAACGGGCAATTATATTATCGCGCACTTTGGAAGATAGTAAAAAAGAAGTTTTGTTAATTGACCGATTGACGCAAATGCAGAATAAATAGAATATAAAGACGCGAAATTACCCTGCGGGTTCCGCCTTAGCGGTACGCGTCTCTACATTTTTGCTTGTTCTAACTAATTGAGATACACTGCACCATTATTTTCAATCCGCATCGAAGTCCGATCCATTGCAAAATCAGTGGTTTCTTGCAGAGTCAAATTTAACATGCCATTTTGTGAAGAAGTTTGAGGTGTCACCATCAAAAGTCCTCGGTCTTGACGATAAAAAGCAACATTCGCAGGAGTTCGCAACCCTTGTAACATCACTTCAGAACGACCAGCTAAAGTTCGCAACTGTGTATCACCAATTACTTGATAGACAATTGGTGCATTAGTTTTATTCTCTAAGCGGACGTTAACTCGACCATTTGTAGGGCTAACTGTTGCCACAGCGTTTTGATAACGGTTGATTGTGGTGCTATTGGTTTGCGATCGCGTCCCTGGCTGCCTCTGATTCGTATATCCACCCGCAGGCCCGTTGACGCGGTTGCCACTATTGGGGTCGATTTGGCTATTGGGAATACCTTGGGTTGTTGATGAATCACTTGTGTTAGATTGCGAATTCACCGATGACTGATTATTAGATTGATTGTTCGAGTAGTTTTGCGAATCTTGCGACGACTGCCTCTGATTCGAGTATCCACCCGCAGCCCCGTTGATGCGGTTGCCTGTATTGGGGTCGATTTGGCTATTGGGAATACCCCGGTTTGGATAGTTTAGAGGTTGGGGAGACCCAACAGCAGTCCCTTGTTGCATCGACTGATTGTCATATTGATTGTTATAGTTCTGCGATGTGCTACCTGTACTACTATTAGGTGCTTCACCACCAACACCCAACTGTGTTTGGTTTGGTGATAGTGTTGCCCCGACATTGTTACCCGAATTCATTCTTTGAGCATTTGTACTGCTTGTATATGCATTAGGGCGGCATCCTTGAGGAACCAAGACGCGGCTGTTGTGTGGTTCCTCGTAGAAAATGCTCGGACAGGGGTTAACTTTTAAATCAGTTCTAAGATTAGCTTGTTGTGCATTCGCCGTTTGGAAAATTGCGGGTAAACTAATTAATAATCCTCCAAGAATTATGCCGGCAGCTTGAATGGAATTGCGGTAATTGGTAAGGTTTGTATTCATTTTGGTTCTCCAGGGAAATAAGGTTTTTGGGTATAAAATGAGCATCAATCGGCGCTTGAAAAATCTATTTACTGAGAATCAGATAACTTTACTCATTTCAAAATCAAACTGATTATTTTGTTTTTATGCCATTAGACATCTGGTATAAATTAATTATGCGTTGACTGAAAGCCTTGGTAGGGGCGCTTATGTTTGCGCCCTTACATCATTTTGGAGATGTTTATTGGTAAGCTCGACATTGTGCTTATGCTGGTATTGCGTTAGAGATTAAAGGATTGTGTAAATGCATTTCTTGTGACACACTATTAAAAATAACAATTCATTTCCGTGCTTTCGTCTAACTGTAGAAGTGAAGCTAAGGTGAGTTTTTATAAGTTTTTGGAATCAGACAATCATCCCTCAGAGGGATTTAATTTGTACTAATGTTTATTCTAATTTTGGTGTTGCAATAAAATTAGGTATTAACAGTTGTAGAGACGTTACATATAACGTCTCTACAACCAGTTTGGGGATATTGATTTCCAACTGTATTGAATCTGTTACCCCAAATACAACGGTAAAATTGACTTACTAAGCTTCATCCCAAAGCTTGCGAATATAGTCAGGCATCCAACCTGCAATTTCTGCAATTCTTTCTTGCGAAAGTTCATCCTTGGTAGCAGAAAATACAGCCGAAACAACTTGTTCGCGGTCTACATTGTGCGAAAATCCGCTTTCATTAGCGACGCGGAATAAAAAGCGATCGCCATCAATTTTGAAGATTCCCGGACCATCCCAAGGTGGACGGACGCGGCTTAAGAATGCAACCACTGGGTTAGTATCGTGCCATAAATCGGCAATTTCCATTTGCAACGATTTATCTTCGGAAGGTAATGCTTCTTTATGCAACTCTGCCTCAACATGGTCGGCAGCTTCTGTTGTCATTAAATCGCGCATAACTCGGAAAACAACTTCGGTTATATCTCTAGCATCAAAGATGTCTTCCAAACCGCCTTTTAACATCACCTTTTCTAAGAAAGGCATGTCTTTAGAACCGATAGAATGCGATTTATCACTATCGATTTTTGATAAGTCAGTCTCAATTTTCTTGAGTAGATTTTGTCCTTTATGGGTGATTTCTACGGTTTTAAATTTTACAGGTACTGGTTCCTGTGCTCCTTCAGGAAATCTTCCAGGTTCGGCTTCAAAATTACCTGTTTCGCCAAGTATATATTGATTTTGATTGAGATAATCTAATTGTCCGATAAACTCGTCTTCGTCTAAATCTAGCGCTTTCAAGTCAGGGTCATTAAAATTAATTTCTAACCTTTCTTGGTCGCTATCATTTAGTTTTTTGAGTAAAGTGTAGACGACATCTTTGCGGATTGTAAACGGCATTTCACCCTCCATAATTTATATGTGAGTGATACTTGAAAGAATTGTGCTTGCTAAAGAAGCATCACTGGGTATTATGTAAATGATTCCCAGGACGTTATATATAAATACTGGTTTATTTAACTGCTAATCAATCAACTTTATCGAAGCAGTTGCGATAAACAAGTAATTATTACTTTTTGACTAAATTGTTCAAGTATCTGTATTTAAACTTAGTAGGTGAATATACACCCCTACATCTATCACGAGTATTGGTTGCTCATCTACCATTAGTTCTATTTTGATGTAGGTTGGGTGGAATGTAATGGAACCCAACACTTTTAAGGCTTTGGAGTTGGGTTACCAGAAGCGCGTTCATTAATCTATAGTCCCTAGTTGCAACGCATATAGGTTTGCATAAACACCTTGTTCGGCAATCAATTCGGTATGGGTTCCTTGTTCGATAATTTGCCCTTGCTGGATTACCAAAACTTGATCCGCTTGGGTAACAGTACTCAGACGGTGGGCAATTACAAAACTAGTGCGATTTTTTAAAAGTTTTGCGATCGCATCCTGCACTAATTCCTCTGTGCGAGTATCGATACTACTGGTTGCTTCGTCTAATATCAAAATTCGTGGATTCACCAACACTGCACGGGCAATACTTACCAATTGCCTTTGCCCTTGACTAAGCGTTACTCCCCTAGCCCCAACTTCAGTATCATAACCTTGTGGCAGCGTCATGATATAGTCATGCACGTTCGCCACCTTTGCCGCTGCTTCAACTTCTGCCCGTGCTGCCCTCGGATTACCAAAAGCAATATTCTCGGCAATTGTAGTGCTAAATAAAGTCATATCCTGGAGAACAATACCAGTTTGTCGGCGTAGACTTGACTGAGTGACTTTACGAATATCAATGCCATCAATTTTTACAGCCCCGCCAGTCACATCATAAAACCGTAAAATCAAATTCACAATCGTACTCTTACCCGCACCAGTCGCGCCAACCAGGGCAATAGTTTGTCCTGGTTTAGCTCGAAAATTCACATCCTTAAGTACACTTTGATTAACCTTATAGCCAAAATTGACATTTTCAAAACAAACCTCACCACGAATTGGTGGCATCTCCACCGCATCGGGTGCGTCATTGAGTTGCGATCGCTCATCCAAAAGTAAGAAAATGCGCTCAAGTCCAGCAATAGCCGATTGGGCTTGCGTGTAAAACTGGCTGAGAATTTGAATCGGCTGGAAAAACTGCTGCACGTAGAGTAAAAACGCCGTCACCGTCCCCACCGTCATCACACCCGAAACAGCCAAATAACCCCCATAAGCCAACACACCCGCAATCGACAGCGTATTCAAAAAATCAATCGTTGGTAAAAACGCCGCAGTAATTGTTACCGCTTGAATATTCGCATCCCGATTCTTAGCATTAAGCCTGCGAAACTGTTCTACATTACGTTCCACACGGTTAAAAGATTGTGCTTCCCTGATACTACCCAAATCTTCCTCCAACCGGGTCGAAAGTTCGCTAATACTCTCACGAGTCACCCGAAACTTAGCACGCGCCCAACGACCAAACAAAGTCGTAATAATAATTACCAGCGGTACAAGAATATTACTCAATAACCCCAACTGTAAATTGACACAAAGCATTGCCACAGCAATACCCAACAAGCTGAACATGCTGCCAACAATTTGGGAAATGGCCAGCCCAAACACCTGATTTACAGTATTGACATCATTAAGTAAGCGACTCATTAAATCCCCAGCCGAACTCGTATCAAAAAAGCTTAATGGCAGCGATTGAATTTTGGTAAAAATATCTTGACGAAGTTGCGTAAGTACATTTTGACTAATCCAGTTCGTGTGCAGAATTTGCTCACGAATTGCAGCAAACCCCACCAAATAGACACCCAACACCCCCACCAACATCACCATCAAACCGGGCAAATTACCCTTAGCAATCAAATTATCAATCGACCACCCCACCAAAAACGGTGCAGTACCCTGCATAGCTGCACCAAGCGTCACAAAACCTAGCGCCAAAGGAATTGCCCGACGATAGGGGATTAAATAGCGGGCAAAACGGCGTAGAGTTGAAGGTTGTGAGTAAGTTTGGTTGATAGTCATAGTGGAGATGTAAAATAATAAAATCGGTGTTGCTGCTGGGTATAAATTGATGTCACGCAGAGTCGCAGAGTCGCAGAGAGTAAGAGTGATTTTATAACTTTATAAAGCCCCTCTCTTCTTTCTTCCCTCTGCGTCCTCTGCGTCCTCTGTGGTTAATTCACTCCAAAATTTGTAGGACAAGATGCCTATCCTACGGCTTGCTTGACCTGCGAAGCTAAAATTGCCCCATAGAGGCGATTTCCCAACAACTCCTCATGACTGCCAGCAGCCACCACCATACCCTTATCCACAAGCAAAATCCGGTCAGCATTGCGGATACTACTGATACGTTGAGCAATCATCACCACCGTACATTCTCTCTCCCTCATCAACCTAGCCAACGACTCTAAAATTAAAGTTGCTGTTTTCGCATCTACAGCCGAAGTACTATCATCCAAAATCAGAATCCTAAAATCGCTTAAAATACTGCGGGCGATCGCCACCCTTTGCTTCTGTCCCCCCGACCACCCAATTCCTCTTTCCCCCACAATCGTCTCATAACCATCGGGCAAACCGCTGATAAAATCATCAATAGCTGCAAAAGAAGCCGCCTTTATAATTTCATCCAACGATGCATCGGGCACACCATAGGCGATATTATCTCGAATTGTCCCGGAAAACAAAGTCGTATCTTGGAAGATAGTAGTGATGTGCGATCGCAAACTCCCCAAATTTAAATCGCGTACATCGTACCCATCAACCCGCACTGCCCCCGCAGTCACATCATAAAAACGCGGTATCAAATTCACGATGCTACTTTTGCCTGCCCCTGTCATCCCCACAATTGCCACAAATTCACCCGGTCTAACAGCAAATGTTACCCCCTTTAAAGCCAAATTAGTTGCACCAGGATAGCAAAAATCGACATTTTCAAACTCAATCTCACCCCTACACTTTTCTAAAACCACAGCATTTGGGGGATTTTTGATTTCAATTTCTGTATCGATTACCTCATAAACCCGTCCAGCCGAAGCCGAGGCCGAAGCAATTATTCCCGATGCGAAACCAATTTGCAGCACTGGTTGCAGAATAAACACCAAATACGAATTAAACGCTACCAACTCACCCAGCGATAAATTTCGTCCAATTACCTCTGCACCACCAAACCCCAAAACTGACAAAGTAATCAAATTACCTAATAAAAACAGCACTGGGAAGACATTTCGCAATATCTTGACCGTCTTCATATTCGCTGCCAGCAACTCGCCATTCATTGCTGTATAGCGCGATACTTCCACTTGCTCGCGCACAAATGCCTTGACGACCCGCACACCAGTTAAATTCTCTTCCAAAACCCCGTTAAGGCTGGCAAGTTGTGCCTGTACTAATTTAAATAAGTAGGAATTATTTTTAAAAAAGCGACCGATAATAAATCCAGCTAACGGTATTGCCGCAAGCGAAACTAATGCCAACTTCCAATTCATTGTCAGTAAGATAGTGGCACTGGTAACTAAAGTCACTAGTCCGCCGAGAACTTGAAGTAGGGTTGCACCAATAAAGGTGCGGATTTGTTCAATATCGCTAGTGATACGAGTTAATAATTGTCCTGAAGAAGTCAGGTTATAGTAATTTAAATCAAGTTGTTGAGTTTTACTAAAAATCTGGTTGCGTAATCGATAAGCAACACCTTGCGAGATTGCTTCAGTGCAGAAACTTTGCCCAAAGCTAAATAAACCCCGTCCAATTGCCGCTAGTACAAGTAATCCGGCACATTTAAAGACAATATTTAAATTATTTTTAGCGATACCTTGGTCAATACCCCAGCGAAAAAGCTGCGGAGTCAAAGCATTAATAGTAATTAGAAGCAACAAACTCGAAACAGCACCTAATGTTAGCCAGGGGTAAGCTTTCAAAATTCCTAGTACCCGTCGTAATGACGACATTGAGGAATTAGATTTCGGTGACTCTGATTTTTGTGGCATCCTACTTGGTTCGGGCATCTATGGAAAAAGCACTCTTGGGATTTCTATAATACAGCGGATTTGCTGAGTGTTTATTCCCCTGCGAGTTTAAAAGACTTCATTCTTCCGTTAGTCTTGTGAGGGCGGGGTAACCCCGCCCCTACCTCCCTCCCCCTGGATTGGTAGCATCACAGTGAAGGTTGTACCAATACCGACGGTACTTTCCACAGCTATATTACCTTGGTGGCTCTCAACAATGGCTTGGGCGATCGCAAGTCCCAAACCCGAACCAGTTGTTTTTTCTGTGGCATGGCTACGGGCTAAATCGACTCGATAAAAGCGGTCAAATAATTTTGGTAAAGCCTCCGCAGGAATCCCGACTCCAGTATCGCTAACTTTGATTTGCAACTGAGCATGACTATAACGCAAACCTGAAACTCTGCTCGCTGCTTCAATTCGTGCTAACTTGACATTGACTTTTCCCCCTGCTGGGGTATACCGCAATGCATTACTAATCAGATTTGTCAATAGTCGTGCTAGTTGATCCCAATTTCCGGTTAATGTAAACCAACTATCCAGCAATTGGGGGTCAGCAGCAAATTCTGGAGGGTCAGCCAATTCGAGTGAAAGAAGAATATTTTTCTCGGCTGCAAACAATTGCTGTTCTTCCACCACCTCTATCAGCAGCGCATCAACCGGACAGGAGGAAAAGCTTTCTTGACTAATACCGCTATCTTGACGTGCCAAAAA
>JANNFJ010000129.1:0-8137 GCA_031379725.1 Calothrix sp. OTE_75_metabat_31 | reverse complement strand
CGAAATTTCCACTATTAGTTAAAGTATAAAAACAATGTTCACTGTAATCTAATTCCCAATCGGTATTTTTGATATTTGATTGAACAATATGACGTAAATCTTCTAACGTACTTGGCTTAATATCATAAGATATTCTTGGGTCAAAACTAGTAGAGGCTTCTACAACTTCATGGCATACTTTCATCAAGTTACCTTCAATTGGGGGTAAACCATAGTAACAATCTTGTGAGTTGTTTTTGACCTGTAGTCTGATCCAGATAGGGAAGTTTCCACAAGAATAGTCATGTTGAGAGTTAGAGGGTTTAAAATAACCTAGTGTTTGCGGTATAACATTCAGGATTGGTTTTATATAAGGTAGCAAAAGTGATGTCCAAGCTCCTAAAGCCAAAACCAAATATCGAGCAACAAAAGTTCCCTCATTTGTTTCAAGAGTAACTTTATCAGATCCAATTTCAACTTTAAAAACTTTTGTTTTTTCAAAAACTTCAGCTCCAGATGACAGGCAGAATCCTTTTAGTAATTCAATAGTCCGTCTAGCAGCAATTATCCCAGAAGTTTCTTCTATTAATACTTTTGCTTGGTCAGGTAGTATAATTTCAGGAAAACGTTCACGTGCTGATTCCACAGAAACACTTGAGATACCTTGTACTTTACCTATTACAGATTCGGCATAATCATTAATCAAATCTGCTGGATAGCCGTAAATACAACTAGGGCATGGATAAAATAATTGCTCACCACTTTCATTCTCTAAATGTTTCCAGTCTTCATTTAGTGCAACATGATAAAGCGAGCTATAGTCGGTATTCAGGTATATCGCTCTAGCCATACGGGTATTTCCATGAGAGCTTCCCTGATTGTGACCAAAAGAGAACTGTTCAATCAGAGCTAATGTTCCTACCTCTCGTCGTAATAGATTGTAGGCCGATGACAGTCCTAAGATACCAGTTCCTATAACAATAGCGGAGAATTCTTTCACAAGCTTTTAGTAGTAAAGTAAAGTGCTGTTAACTAAATAAAATTAAAACAGAGGCATTAATGCTATTTTTAGGCTAGATAATTTGATTTTTAAAAAATAAACTATATCCTAAATCATCATTGCCTGTTTTCTGTAAACAGATAATTAAGCTTGTATAGTGGGGGCAACAGTTAAGTATTGGATACTAAATAGCTTCTCCGCATCTGTCCAAACTCGGTTAACTTCCAAGCCTGATCGAGCAGCTAGGTCTGCAAACTCATTTAAAGTATACTTATAGGAATAGGCAAGTAAAATTGGCTCACCTACTTTAAACTTAAAACAATGGTTGCCAATATGGACAGTCTGTTTCTCAAGGCTAACTAATTTCATTTCCATGCGTCCTAGTTGCTCATTGTAGATAGCTTTATACTGAAACTGATTGATCTTAAAATCAGCATTAAATTCTCGATTCATGCGCCGTAAGAAATTTAAAGCTATGGCTACACTCAGACCAGCAGAGTCATTGTAGGCCGAATTCAAAATTTCTATATTTTTTTTCAAATCAACGCTGATAACTATAGCTCCATTAGCACCGCAAATCTGTTTGATTTTATTTAAAAGAGTAATTAATTGCGGTTGATGTTCATTACCAATAGTTATTCCTGAGATAAAAGCTAAACGACGTTTAACTAATTTTGTTGGTGAGGGTATCTCAAAATAATCATGGTAATTAGTACAAACTGGTAGTACTTCTAAATTGGGATAATTTTCTGCAATTTTAGTTGCTGAATCTATTAAATGCTTTTTTGATATATCAATTGGTATGTAACCAGCCATTTGTGGTAGACGATCTAGTAAGATACAAGTTTTATCGCTGCTACCACTCCCATATTCAATTAGCAGACAATTTGCTCCTGCGAGAGAGACAATCTCATCAATATATTGCTCCATAATAGCCATTTCTTGCCGAGCAGGATAATACTCAGGCAATTTGCAGATTTGGTCGTATATTTGTGAGCCATTCTCATCATATGTAAACTCAGTATCAATTTTTTTTAGTGGCTGTCGCAATCCTGATACAATTTTCTCAAGATCCTTATTTATTTGAGGTTCAAAAGCATTAAGTTCAATATTCTGAAGCATAATCATTCACTCAGCTTGATTTACTTAGACAAATACTGCTCAAAACTCGTCTACTAATAGTTTCCGGTAGCATTTAAGGGTATATGTGAGTAGTTCTCACTTTTATCTGTTAATTTACCCTTAGATGGATTCATCACTCTGATAAAGCTGACATAGAAAGAGTATTGTTATACTGGCATTGTATCACTACAATTGGCTTTGTTTACTTTTTAGATATCCTCTAAACAATACTTCCCAGGAGAAATAATATTATTAGGGTCTAGTTGTTTTTTAATAGCGGCAATGGTTTCCCAATAAGGATCTTCCTGACGATTGCTAAAGTGATTCATTTCTTTAATACTCATACGATAAGGATAAATACCTATTTTTTCTAACTCCTTATTTAACTGCTCAGTCCATTGATGTGCCTTTGTTATCTCTTCCTCTTTTTCCCGGTCAAAATACACTCTGAATAATCCTTCAATAGCCATTTCACCTATACTTACAAAATTATGAAAAGGTGTTACCTGAAATTCCTCAGAGACTTTATTTACTAAATATATTACCTCTTTCATTGCCATAGCTTCAAAAGGTATTGCAGGCGCAACAGCTCTAAAACCAGATATTTTCTTACAAAAATCAATCTCATAGTCTGAATTTTTAAAATCAAAATTATTCATTTCTCCCATTGTTTCAATACTATAATTAGAGGGTATTCCATTAGACAACATTTGTAATACTGTATAATATCTATGGGCTGATTTTTCTTCTATGTTGCTATTCAAAAATGATAGATGATGGCACAATTGAGAAATTTCTTGTTCAACTTCTTTTCTGCACAATTTTCTGATTTCTTCTGTTCCATGAAAATTGAATATAGCTGACCAATCCCCTGTATAATTGAATTGATTAGCAACAGTCGTTCTGGGATCATTTTTATTAGTAATCATCAGCCAATTATGTATTAAGTTATTTTCCTTTAGCCTGATAAAAGCATCTATGAATGCGACGAAGTTATCTTCTTTTAGTTCTGCATATACAATAGTGCTTGGTATACGAGGCTTAAGACGAACTACCATAGCAGTGACAATTCCTAAATTCGATTGTGTAAATATACCGTTGATATCGGGACCTACACCAGGAGGATGGAAAAATATTGGCGTTTTTGTTTGATTAGAATTAAAGTAATGCCAAAAGCCTGTTCTCACTACTTTGCCGTTGCCTAATAATACCTCTAGTCCAGTAAGAAAATCATAGCGATGATTAAAGAAAACACTACCCCTGTCTAGAACATTTCCTACAATACTAGTATTTTCTGCAGACCCAGTAGAAGGTAACATTAAATTCGTATTCTTCAGTAAATAATCAGATAATTTTTTTTGAGTAACTCCTGGTTCAATAATTGCATATCGATACTTTTCATTTACTTCTATTATATTTTTCATTTCGCTAAGGATTACTAAAGCGCATCCATTTTTTACGGGTAGTTTTGACCCAATGCCCCAATTTTTTCCAGTACTTACAACATAAAGAGGTACATGATATTTGTTCGCAACTGCTACAATTGCTTCGACATCGCTTCTACTTGCAGGTTTTAATATAGCTACTGGAGGTTCAGCTTGATATTCTGTAATGTTTTGCGTGTACTTTTCTCTTTGCTCTGTAGAACTTTCTACTTTAGTAGTACCAATTTTATCTTTCCATGCTTGAATCGCTTGTTGGTAATTATTCATTATTGTTTCCTTTGTGTTTAGTTTGTATAAGTAGCTGTATTTAGATATTTCTTTATATCTGTATAATTAAAAACTAAAATACCAAGCTTGCCATCTCCTTCTTTCACAAAAATTTTAACTAGCTTATTTCCTGAAATTTAGTTTTTGTCGGTATGCCAATAATATTGCCACAGATGGAATCAAAATTTTGCCACGACTGAACGCTGTAATACATTTTTTTCTGAAGCGATACCATTGTCCGGAGGAGAGGCTTCGCCAACGAAGATGGTTGCCAAGGGCAGCGCCAATAAATTTTCCAAGACAAGGAAAGATAAGTTTGCCGAAAGCACAAAATACAGCCATAAGTCAGCCAAAAGCATTGTGTATAAAATATATCCGTCAGGCAAACTCTAATCAAAGCGTGACAAGCATTATAGGGGTCAGGAGATAAGATAAGTAGTAGCGCAAAATTAAATATACATTTTTGATTGTCAAACAAATGATTTCAATAACGGATTAGCAGGAAGTTGAGCTTAATCTATTTAATTTGAAAATTTAATTTGAAAATGTATAAATATTTTTGCACACCACTTATCAAAACCTAGATGTTTAAAATGCTAAGTTATATTCGCTAAGATACTCCGACTGCTCTTGAGACTTCATTAGGTGTGTCAAGTATTCATACTGAGACGGCAACGTAGCACTCAGGTAATGTGCTTTTTCCTTAATTACGTTAAATTGAGCAAACGCTTTCTTGTCATCAATATGCTCCAGAAGAGGTAAATAGCTTTCGGGTGTATAATTGAGACCAAGCAACATAACCGAGTAAGAGTATGCCTCGAAGCCATGAAAATTTGGATTGATATTTTTTTTATTTGGCAGCCTCTGTTTCCACAACCTGAATCTTTCACCTAATTCCTCCGGAACCTTAATCTCGTTCTTGATTGCCTTCCAAAACGGAGTGTCCGCTCTATCACTACCATAGTAATGGAGTATCAAAAAGTCCCGAACACCATCTATGCAGTTAGCAATAGCTCTATTATAGTTTCGGATTAACTCCTCATTGAACGACTTGCCAGGAAAGTGATTGACTAGCTCTTCAATTCCATGCTGAATAAAAAATATTCCGGTAGACTCCAATGGTTCGACAAATCCACTGGAAAGCCCAATAGCTACACAGTTTTTCACCCATGAGTTCCTGTTTCTTCCAATCCTCATTTTGATATGCGATGCGTTGCATTTATTAGAAGCTTCCCCCAAATGGTTTCGGAATTCCTGTTCTGCTTCCTCCTGAGAAATAAATGCGCTTGAGTAAACATACCCGGTACCAATTCTTCCGTATAGAGGTATGTTCCAAACCCAACCAGAGTTCAAGGCGGTTGCGGTAGTATAAGGGTTGATGCCATCTTTTTTTATATCCGTTGGAACCTGCATTGCAATTGCGCTATCGCACAGTAGTGACTCTGAAAAAGAAATGAATGGCTCACCAAGAGCTTTATTAATCAGTAGACCACGAAAACCAGTACAGTCTATGAATAAGTCTCCACTAATACTGCCATGTACTTTGGTGCAGACGCAATCTATGCTCCCATCCTCTTTCAACTCTACGTCTACGACATCATCAACAATCTGCTCCACGCCTCTTTGCATTGAATAATCTTTTAAGAACCTAGCAATTAGATTCGCATCAAAATGGTAGGCGTAAGGATACTGTCCTTCCGCATCAGCGAGCGTTATCAATTTTTTTTCAGCGAAATGTTTGGGGTCGAATAAATTTTCTACTCTGTCATCAAAGACTTTGCCATTAAAGTCTCTAGGAGACCTCTGATTGTCGCATAGCGTTGGTGATATGAAACAGGAGTAATCAAATGGCTCACTGCTACTTTTCAGTTTTAGCCACCATTCAGAAATACTGAACCCATCTATAAAATCAAATCTTTCAAAAGTATGGTAGAAGTGCCTTCTATATGAATTCCAATTAACAAACTTAATCCCCATCTTATAAGTAGCATTGCATTGTGGCATCCATTCATACTCTTGTAAGCCAAGAAAATCAAAGAACGATTTGATACTACTAAAGGTTGCCTCGCCAACTCCAATCTTTGTGATATTAGAAGATTCGACCAGAGTAATATGAACATTTTTGTCCAAAGCTTTGCTCAAATATGCTGCTGTTATCCAACCTGCAGAACCGCCGCCAACAATTACAATTTTTACTGGATATGATGACATAGTAAATGCTACCTCCTAAATAGTTAGTTATGCCCGTATATACTCTTTTCAAGAGCCAGTTCACTTTTTGTATGCAAATTCTTAATGTAGGCATAATGGGAAGGCAATTCTCTCAACAGGTTTTCTGTAGTAGTTTGCACAGACTTAAAAATTATCTCTGCTTTTTCTACGGAATCCGGTTTGTGATTTAAGACAGGTAGGACTGAATGTGGCAAGTAATTCACTCCTGCTAGAATCGCCAGGTAATTACTATTAGTCCAGAATCTGTCAAAGCCAGCATCAAAGTTCCGATTATACCCATACTCGTCTGCATAGGGAATGTTAATGGGGGCTCCTGCTCGATAGATTTCTAGTAGATTTTGCAACGATTCAGGAATTTTGAGGTCGAACTTATTTGCCTTCCAGAATGAAGTATCCTCTCGATAGGTAGTACAGTAATGCAGAACAATAAAATCTCTAACATCATCAATCATGTAAGCGATTCTTTCATTAAACTTGTCCCTCAAACTAGGGTTCATGCGCTTGTCAGGAAAGTATCTGACTAATTGCTTTAAAGCTGCGTAAATGAAGTAAATCCCCGTTGACTCTAATGGTTCGATAAACCCACTGGCTAGTCCAAGGCTAACACAATTCTTCACCCAAGCTCGCTTAGTTCTGCCTACCCTCATCTTCAGATGCTTGATTGGAACATCTTTGTCACCGAGACCGTGAAATGCTCTAAATTCTTGTTCAGCTTGTTCTGGAGATATAAAATTTTGTGAATAGACATAGCCTGTACCTAGTCGGCCATACTGTGGAATTTCCCATACCCAACCAGAACTGAGAGCAGTTGCTGTTGTGTAGGGTCTAAAATTATTACCATTGTCTTCCGTTGATAATGCTGTTGCTACAGCGCTATCGCATAGAAGATTATCTGAATAGGGAAGGAAAGGTTCTTTAAGCGCTTCATTAATCAGTAGACCTTGGAAACCCGAGCAGTCTAGATATAAATCCGCAGTGTAAGTATTACCTTTTTGGGTTTTCAAACATCTGATGGCACCTGTATCATCTAGGACAACATCAGTTACTTGGTCGATTACACGCACGACTCCTCGCTTGGTGGCCCACTTGGTTAAATATTGGGCAACTAAACCAGCATCAAAGTGGTATGCATAATTAACACCGGTACGTCCATCCAAGAATTTAGGAGATTTGTATTGTTCGCATAGCCCTTGGCTAGGATAACAGCAATCTGCCATCGGACGTTCATATCCATTAAGCCGTTTTTTCAGCCAGTAGTGCGTTAATGGAATACCATCGCATTCTTTGGCTTCTCCAAAAATGTGAAAAAACGTGTTATTTTGAGTTACGGATGGTGGATAAGCCCAATTAACGTACTTAATACCTATCTTGAACGTCGCCGTGCATTCTGCCATCCATTCTGATTCTGGAAGCCCTAGAAAATCAAAGAAATCCGGTCTTATACTGGGTACAGTTGCTTCTCCTACACCCACTGTAGGAATTCGGTCTGACTCAATTAGGGTGATATTAACGCTTTCTTGCAGCATTTTGCTCAGATAAGATGCTGCCATCCAGCCGGTTGTACCGCCACCCACAATAGCTATGTTTTGAATTTTGTTATCCGAATCCATCATTCCTCTCCTGAATTTTAATAAAGAATTTTTGACAGTCAAAATTTGATTTTTGTTTACTGGAATGAGATCGCATAAGAATCTGAGCTTAACAAGCGTGCCATTCCACTCAAGTTATTTATGCAATCGCTCTTAATTGCTTTATATTGCCTGTCGTTGTAAAAGGTTGGTCATGAGGGTGCTTTTGGGCAAACACTAACATTTCATTCATTGCCTCTGTAAAATCCGCAAATACTTTCTCTACCAGAATTAAAGCTTTTTTCCTCTGTGCCTCTGTAAGTTCTATACTTTCAACGAAATGCTCCACATCATCCATTTCTGCCTGAATATGACCCGTCTCCTTAGCATAATGAGATTCACCAAAATAGGGGTGATGCTGCGACGTTATTTGTTGAAGTTCCTTGGCTACTTGTGCAATCTCATATAAAGCGACATTTCCCGTCGCTTCTATCGATTCAACCACAACCAACTTCATCAAAATA
>JANNFJ010000070.1:0-3350 GCA_031379725.1 Calothrix sp. OTE_75_metabat_31 | reverse complement strand
CCGCCTGTCAATCAAATGCACAGCAATACTGCTCGGTTAAGGTTTAGATCCCCCCAACCCCCCTTAAAAAGGGGGGCTAAAAGCCTCTTAAAGTCCCCCAACTTATCGGGGGATTTAGGGGGATCAATTTTAGGAATACTTCAAAACCTACGCAGTATTGAATACTGTTGGGCAATAAAGGGTTTTATTTCTGGTACTGCGTCTGGTTCTCTCGAAAAAGCCAAAATTAAGGCAAGATACCTAAGTGCCATTACCAGGTATGCGACTATTCATTAAGGTTTCTTAAATAAATCTACCGTAGGGTTCTTAAGAAAGAGACTTGGTAACTACTAGACTAATTAAACCAATGTGGGATTTATTTGTAATAAATTATATTCAAAATAAATTTTTCAAATATACATATTGAGATTTTCATGTTTATATTGCTTTTTCCGTACCTTCTTTAATTGATATGGTGGATATCTACATTATTGATTTATTAGTAATCGGTTTGCTTTTACTAATGGTCACGCTAGGTTCGGGATGGATTTCGCGTTTACCATTATCATTTGCGTTGATTTATCTAGTAGTTGGGATTATTCTGGGTCCCTATGGTTTTGGTCTTATTAACTTACGCAGTAGTGGGGGATTCAATGCCGAAATTTTAGAGCGAATTTCCGAAATGGTTGTGATTATTTCGGTGTTTAGCTGCGGTTTGAAAATTGTTCGCCCCCTACGATTGGGGTCGTGGGATATTACTATTCGGTTAATTGTGCTGTTGATGCCGATTTGCATTTTTGCATTGGCAGTAGTGGGTAAATATATATTAGGTATGGATTGGGGTGCGGCAATCTTATTTGGGGCAATTCTTGCACCTACTGACCCTGTACTTGCTTCGGAAGTACAGTTAACAGATATTAAAGATAAAGATGAATTGCGGTTTGGCTTAACTTCTGAAGGCGGATTGAATGATGCGCTGGCATTTCCCTTTGTTTATTTTGGCATTCATTCGCTCAAAGATAATAATTGGAATAATTGGTTGAAAGAGTGGGTTGCTGTTGATTTAATTTGGGCGATCGCAGCAGGTATCGTGATGGGAATAGTTGTTGCTAAAGCAATAGTATGGCTTGACCGTCGGGTGCAGCGTATGCGTCCTGCCGATTCTTTAATGGAGGATTTTGTCGCAATCGGTGCAATTTTGTTAACTTACTCGCTAACAGAAGTTGTGAATGGGTATGGTTTTTTAGCTGTATTTGTTGCTGGATTAGTTATGCAACGCAGTTATCGCAATCCGGATAAACCTTTGGCACAGTTAGAATTTATCGAACGCATTGAAAAACTGTTAGAAATTGGTACGATTTTATTATTGGGGTCAATTTTATTAGTAAAACCAATGATGACTCATGCTTTTCAATCTTTGGCAGTAATTGTCTTGTTGTTTTTTGTAATTAGACCTGTCGGAGTTTGGATAAGTACTATTGGTAAACGTCCTTCAAATAGCCGTCGTCGTAGTATGGACCCTCGAACTCGTTTGTTATTAGGTTGGTTTGGAATCCGTGGGGTCGGTTCGTTATATTACCTTGCTTATGCTTTTGGTAATGGTTTAAAAGGCGAACTTGGTGAAGAAATTGCTTGGATTACTTATACTACTATTGTGGTATCGGTAATTATTCACGGTGTTAGTTCCACTCCTTTGATGAAATGGTACGAAAGTGATGTGGTAGGGCAAAATCCAGATAATCCTGCCCCAGCGACGATTGATGAATTTGAATAAATTAATATACGGATAAATTACAAATATGTCTGCATCTACTGTTACACGGGGCCAACTCGAACGTAATTTAACACAACGAATCCAGGGTTTTTATTTTGAGCAATTCGGTCGTCGTCCGGAAAAGGTGACTTGTCAATTTTTTGACGAAAAGTTGGCAATTGCTATCGAAAAAATGGTCAGTCCCACAGAAAAATTATTGATCGAAAATCAGCGTCATGACTACGCTAGGGAATTGCGATCGCAACTTGATATCTATCTTAAACCGCGATTACAAAAGTTGATTGAAGAAATAATTGACACAGGAATTCTTGTATTGTTAATCGATACAGATTTAGATGTCGATGTTTCCGGAATTATTGCTGTTTTGGCAAGTTCTCCACCCGTCCGTGACCCGGATACGATTCCCAAGGTTAAGAAAGAGAAGGTGGGATCAAATAACGAGTAAGTACGTTTTCGATGGCTTCAAATTGAAACGGTTTTTCGATATACTCATTAAAGCCTGCTTGTAGGGCTTGTTCGCCAAACAAATCACTTGACAAACTTGTTAATGCCACAATCGGCACAAAATTTCCACTTTGTCGCAAAAGCCAACTCAAGTTAATACCGTCAATTTTTGGTAACATTAATTCTGTAATAATTAATGCTGGTTCAAGTTCTTTGACAAGAGTCAAAGCAGCTCTACCATCGATTGCAGTAATTACCGAACAACCGTAAGAGTCAAGTAGTTTTGCTGTTAAATCCAAGTTGTCAATATTGCTATCAACTACTAAAACCATTGATTTGGCTGTATGCTGCGAGAAAGCCTGATAAAAAGCTCGATTTAAAGTCGCAACAAAAGAGCTTGTACGATGTTGATGCTGCATATACAAAAATAAGCCAAAAAATTTTGGAATTCTCAGGAAATATACAATTTACGTTTGCTATACCTACAAGATAGGCAAGGCAATCTCAAGCACATTAATTACCATTGGTTGAGATTGGCTCGAACTTCTTTACTCGGTTAATGCTTTAACTTATATCTATCAGTTTAAAGGTTATTTGTAAACAGAACCAACTTGTGTAAATAAATTAACTATCCAAATTTTTAGGCATTATACAGATTTAATACTAAAAATTTATACATGATTCTTGGTTCGTACACCAGTTTACAAAATAAGTCATTAGCTTCCAAGCAATCTAATCACCGAGTAAAAACTTATTTTACTGACTTTTATTTTATCGGAATTCAGTTGCAAATACAACAACTTTACTTTTTTTTAATTAATGAGGCTGCTTGATAACTGTTGCTTTGAAAGCATACTACCAAACCTTCACCTAATTTTAATGTATATGAACTTGATTGATTTATTAATTTATGTTAACAAGTTCGCATAGATTATAAGATCCTAATTTCTGTAAGCCTCAGAACGGTGCGTTACCAAGAGCGCTAACGCACCCTACATACAGCAGATTTCAGGTAAGTGAGGTACAGGTGTAAAACCCAAAATATTGTAGAGACGTTACATGTAACGGAGCCACGTGCGGGGGTTCCCCCCGTTGTAGCAAGATCCCCTCCGGGGTGCAATGTGGCGTTCTCTACCTGTATTCGATGAGAAAG
>JANNFJ010000050.1:0-4581 GCA_031379725.1 Calothrix sp. OTE_75_metabat_31 | reverse complement strand
TTTTTGGCGCACCTGGCACAAAATTTGAGCTATTCCGAGCCGTGCAAGGTAACTTTTATTTAGATATCGTAGCAGCAATTTCTGAGATTCTGGGTTATCGCTAGAGCGATTGTAGCGTTTGGGATAATCAAGAGGTCATTTTTTCTAGCAGGGGAGGTAATATAGATATGCTGGAAATGCAACCTATAATGTTTTGTTCTCGTTCAAATGTCCGCTAAAGACTTATTTCACAATGCAGCAAAAGCAGCTTTACAAAACGATGGCTGGATTATTACTGATGACCCTTTATACTTAAGGTTGGGAGATGACCAGTTACGGGTTGACTTAGGCGACGAACGTCTTATTACTGCTGAACGTGCAGAGGAAAAAATTGCAGTGGAGGTAAAGAGTTTTCTTGCACCTTCGGCAATATCTGAATTTCATACTGCATTAGGACAGTTTCTTAACTATCGAGCAGTATTGCAAATGCAACAGCCTTATCGTCTATTGTATTTAGCTGTGCCAATCGAAATTTATCAAACTTTTTTTCGCAGAGATTTACCCCAATTAAGTATCCGAACATATCAACTAAAATTAATAGTATTTGACCCAACCACTGAGGTAATTGTGCAATGGATAAATTGAATCACTACCGTCAATTAATTTGTAACTGCCTTACCCCATACGCTCAAATGAAACCAAGCCTCGGAGATATTGAAGTTTTCAAATTTTTTGATACTGAAGAAAACCATTATCAAATATTTCATGCTGGCTGGGATGGATATCAAAGGGTATTTGGTGCGTTAATACATATCGATTTAATTGGTGAAAAAATTTGGATTCAATATGATGGAACGGAGGAAGGCATTGCTAACACTTTAGTTGATTTAGGCGTGCCCAAGCAAGATATTGTATTAGCTTATCATTCAGCTTTTTCACGTCAGTATGATGGATTCGCTGTTAGCTAATAATAGTCCATGTTACTGATTTGGACTACTCAAAAGGGCTAGAATTCATACGTGGATTAATACCAATGGATGGAGGTATAATTTAAAGTCATGGAAAATGGGTAATGTGCGAACCTTAGAGTGAATACTTACCCCAAGCGTCAGTGCTAATTTGTCACTTAGCACTCTCAACCAGTAGCCTGTACAAAGGAAAGTTTTTGATGAAAAGCGAAGATAAAGAAAATAAAATTGTATCACCCTGGTGGCGCTTTCCTTTTGAAATTCTGTTCCCAGATAAAAAATTTGATGGACAACTGCAAAATCCAGGTAGCGAAAGACTTTTTGATTTTGACGATGTGATGGCATCGGCAAATCCTATTGCTAAAATAACTCAAGATATTGCCTATTATCCAGAAAACGACAAGGGAGAACTCTTTGCAATATTTATTTCTGGGTTGGGGCAACGGGCAAGTGAGTCTTCCAAAAGAAGTCGCAGGTATGCATATACCTTAGAAACTGGCATTGCGAATTTAAATAACTCGACTTTTCTAAAAATACATCCAACCATAGCTTTTATTAATAAATATATTGACTGGATTAATGCAGGTCTTGACCGGATTAGCTTATCTGGTAGTCCAGTTATTGAAAATTCAGCAATTTTAATTAATTATGCCGTAAACAATAATATAAGTTTAAATTTTTCCGGTGATAGTTTGGGAACAATTTTATTAGCTAGAGCAATTAGACATGCCAAAAGAAAATTTATCAACGAACATTCACTATTGTTTGATTTTCCCACCAAAAAAAATCAAGAAAAAATTTGGGAAAATCGAACTAGCAAACTTATTAATGTTTTTGCCTTTGGAAACGGCTATTTAAAATGGGTCAAAGGTCCAAATTATATTATGGTTTACATTCAAGGTGACCCATTGCCAGAAAATTTTGGCATTACACCTGCAAAAGCAATTAAGCAGAAACGGGACGATATAAAATTTTTGATATTTCCGCATTTGTTTCCTCAAGGTAGCTTTGAAGCACATAATATGATGTTTACAACTGAACTGCTGCGCCAAACTTTTATTAAAAATAACATTGAAGTTGGTGATTTTATGGGGTTATATAATAAGCTCAATCAAGGTATTTTAGAACTTGCGACAGCAAATGAAGTATCTTGGCCAAACGATATAAAAAATTATGTGTGGAGTCCAGATAGCCTTAAATCAATTTCATTTTTATCGCCTTAAAGTGCATTTTAAAATTGATGTTCTAAAACAAAGTTAGTCTCGACGTAAATATTCACGCAGCATCCTCGCTGGCAATTTTGCCTCCTAATATAGCATTGTACAGTCCTGATTCAATTAGCCATTGTTGAGATTCAACGAGTTCATCAAGCAATTTTTCTGAATATATTATTTCCCTTAACCATGAAGTTACAATTAATTCAAAGCTTTGTCCGCTAATTTTTTCAGCGGTAACTTTAGCCTTTTGAAAATAAGGTTGAAAAATTGGATTGGCATTGATTATATAAGTTGGTTCTATTTCTCCAAACTGCTTATTAGAATTTGTCCATAAATATATTTTATCGGGAAAAGCTAGGAGAAAGTACGGTGAAGAAGGCAAAATTCCATGTGCGAGAAGGTTCCGCTGAAGCTTTGCACCCCAACCTGGTGTAACATTTAGTCTAGTTTTAATTTCTGCTGTAAGTACCAGTTTGGTTATCACGATTGTAAATACTAATATCCCAATTGGAAAACATAAAAATAATTTTAACTTAATTGTATGAAACTTCCTTAATTATGGATGATGCCAATGTTATTGGTTTTGACCTTATCGATAGGGCTAGAATCCGGGTTTTGCTGGAGTGACCCGGATTCTTTGAACCCCTTAATCACTGGTGGAATAAAACTGTCATTAGGGGTAGCAATGCCAGAAAGAAATAGTGCCAGGATTGATGCTTAAATTGGACAGATGATGATTCTGGCATTGTTAACAAGGCTTCGATACGTTGTTCTAACCTATCTCCATGACTTGATGAACCTAATGCAGCGCATAAAACTTCTGATGATGAAGTTTGATTAGATACCACCACCAGTAATGATTCCGCGAGTAGTAGGGGGTCTACTTGCGATGCTGCATGGGCATCGGCACGGAGTTCGCGCAACAGTAATAGTTCTTCCCACAATGTAGCGCTATTTGGCAACCAAGCAGTACATTCACGTAACCAGCCTAGCCAGAAAAACCAAAAAGTATCGCGGTAATAGTAATGCCCTTGTTCGTGTGCCAGTACCGTTTCGAGATGTGCAGGTGAGAGGTTTTGCAATAAACCTTCGCTAATCACCAATTCGGGATGCCAAAAACCGATTTGTCCGGCAAACATGGCTTGGGTATTTAGTAATCGAACTGGTTGATTTTCGAGGAGAATCAGCGGACAGTTGCGGGTCGATTGTATCGATAAAAAGCCCTGATAGGCTAATTTCACGAGCATTATTACAAACGCGAATAGACTACAAAATGCCAACATGTAGCTGATACAGCCTGTCTGCCAGATGCCCATTCTGCCTTGAGTACCCATGCATAGTAATGCCAAAGCAGTGCTAAATACGAGCAAGGGGGGAAACAAAAATAAAAACAGCGCTTGTCGCCATCGCCGATTCCAATTACCTTGAATACGAGTGACTTGTCGAATCCAAAAAGCGGTTGCCAGTGCCGTACAAATTATAACTAGATGCATGGTTTATTTCTCCCTGGCTTTGCGTGCGGCAGATATACGTTTGGCGATCGCTTGAATTTGGTCGCTGGCTGCATCGTCGAGACTATCGGCAAATGCGGCAATAATATCGGGGTTGCCGACTGCAAGAAATCGCTGTAACTGTTCGTGCGCTTTAATAACATCTGCTTGCTGTTTTGTCAATAGCGGTCGCCAATAAAATGCTCGTCCACACTTGTCGCAGGCTAGCCAACCTTTATCGGTAAGCCGACGCAAGACAGTAGTTACGGAAGTATAAGCTAGTTCGCGGTTGGGGTCGGCGAGAATGCGGTCGTGTACATCCTTAACTGTAGCCGAACCGAGTTCCCAAGTGATATTTAAAATTTCTGCTTCCAATGGTCCGAGTGAAAGCTGTTTGGGACGGTATTCGGGTAGGGGTGACATGGTAATTTTAGGTTTTAAGTTTTAGCGAAACGGGGGAAGCATATTAAAGCAGAATGAGTGTTCTTGTAACCTCAAAACATTTAGCATCTAAAGACATTTTGTCACAAACTAAGCTCCATAACGGTTCGAGCGATTCAACAGAAAAACTAATAAATATGATTAGAAATTAATATAGCTTGTATAAGTACCCCTCAAACGCAAGCGTTGTAAGTCCCTGCTTTTTCTAGGCTACACTTTAAGGTTCCAATAGGTAGTTACTTAGGTAACGAGATCGGCGATAGTAATAAAGAAGTAACATCTATAGAATTCCTAAAGAATTGGCGAATCGCAGGTGCGTTCGTCTATGTATCTAGGATGAGTATTCGCAATGCGAATTGTGGGTGTGACTACAATTCTAACTAGTGGCGGAACACTAAGCTTAGAATATTATCTCGATCATATATAAATCAGGTGTATAAAGAGCGTGAAGCTATTCGTTTATCACACTCCAGAACTTACTCCCGA
>JANNFJ010000037.1:0-3162 GCA_031379725.1 Calothrix sp. OTE_75_metabat_31 | reverse complement strand
TAAATTCAGGTGCTAAAAGCAAATTAGCCAAAGACCCATTTTCATCATATGCGTGCTTAATCTTATTCAAGAAACCAGCACGAATAATACAGCCACCCTTCCAAATTCGCGCTAATTCACCCAACGACAAATTCCAGTTGTAGGTATTGGAAGCTGTACCCAATAATGCCATCCCTTGAGCATAAGAACAAATCTTCGAGCAATACAATGCATCGCGGACTTTATTGACAAAAGCCTTGGTATCGCCGTTAAATTTAGTCGAAGGGCCAGTTAACTGCTTCGATGCAGCAATCCGTTCGTCACGAATCGAAGACAAAATCCGCGAATTGACCGCAGCAATAATTGTCGGAATCGCTACACCCAATTCCAAAGCAGTTTGTACAGTCCAGCGTCCCGTACCCTTTTGCCCAGCAGCATCCACAATCAACTCAACCAAAGGCTTTTTGCTTTCAGGGTCGATATAGGGGAAAATATTCGCTGTAATCTCAATTAAAAACGAATTTAGCTCGTCAGTGGTATTCCACTCGGTAAACACTTGATGTAGCTGCGTGCTGTCAAGTCCAGCAACGTTTTTAAGTAAATCATATGCCTCAGCAATCAGCTGCATATCGCCATACTCAATCCCGTTGTGAACCATTTTCACATAGTGACCCGAACCACCGGGGCCAATATAGGTTACACAAGGGCCATCATCGACTTGAGCCGCAACTTTCGTAAAAATGGGCGATAGGAACTCATAGGAGCTATTTGTACCACCAGGCATCAACGAGGGGCCATTGAGGGCACCTTCTTCACCACCGCTAACACCCATACCGATATAACGGAAACCAGCAGGTTCTAACTCCCGCGTGCGACGGTCGGTATCTTCAAACCAGGAGTTACCACCATCGATAATAATATCGCCTTCATCCAGCAAAGGCTTGAGTTGCTCAATCACAGCATCGACTGGCTTACCAGCTTGCACCATCACCAAGATTCTGCGGGGACGTTCCAAGGAAGCAACGAAATCTTTGAGATCAAATGCCGCTTTGACGTTTCGACCTGTAGCGCGTTTCGCCATGAAGGCATCTGTCTTTTCTCTCGATCGGTTGTAAACCGCAATTGGGAAGCCGTTACGCTCGACGTTAAGGGCAATATTCTCGCCCATAACAGCTAAACCAATCACACCAAAGCTTTGCAAAGTCATAATCTTAATTGGCTAATTGCAGTTCCTTTCACTTTTTAGGGTAGTCCGAGATTTTCGCTTCTCCCCTAAAGAAGACATTAAGAGTTTAAACGATGAGTCAAAATACACAACGGATACAGATAATTAAATTTTATTTGTGCCTTAGTCAACAATTCGCTTGCAAAAAGCGCAAAATTGGAATAATTAAATGAGGGAGTAGGGAGTGGGGAGTAGGGAGTAGCTTCTAACTTCCACCCCTTACCCCCTAATCTAAGGAGTCTTAAATAAATGCTGGCATATGTTTTGGCTTTTGCGATCGCCATCGGTAGTTTTGGAATTTACATGGCGGCTTTCTTTTTCCCTGAAATCCACCGCAAGAATGATTTTATCTGGAGCGGCGTAGGTTTATTTTACGCTTTAGTAATTTGGATTTTCGCACGTCGCATTACCGGAGGTCTTCTACTGGGTCATATTGCGAGCGTAGCGCTTCTAGGCTGGTTCGGATGGCAAACCTTTACATTGCGCCGCCAAATCGTCCCTGTGGGGCAGCAAACCCCTGTACCCAGTGCCGAGTCCGTCAAAGCCACAGTCGAACAGCAAGTTGGTAAAATATCCCTCCCCCAACGTTTGGGACAAATGCAAAGAGGGCTTGGTGGTATGTTCTCTGGGGTGAAAAATAAAGCACAGCAAACAATTAATAAAAATAAACCCCAAGATACAACCTCCGCAACTGCTTCCCCAGCACAAATTATGGACGCATTTACCGAAGAAGCACCCGCACCCAAACCAGCCGAAGCCGTTGACACAAAAGTTGCTGATGTAATTTCCACCATCGAAATTAAACCCGCTGAACCTGTCGATACTACCCAGACCCAAGCAGTTCCACCAAATCCCCCGTCATGGGAAGTAGTAGAAGCAGCGCAACCCGAAACTGAGGACAAGTCCCCTCTTGTGGTTACAGAAAATGCCCCCAATGCAGAACTTATACCTCAGACGGAAGTATCTACAGAAGATACATCGCATAACCCACCTGCTAACTGAGGGTAAGGTTTTCTTTAATTAGCAATATAGAGACTTTAACGTCTCTATATTTATATTTTATATAACGAACATATTATTACCATTAAAAAGGCAGTTATTCGTAAAATCAACCCTATAAAAACTAAAATATTACTGAGAAATAAAATCAAATTCAAAACTCCATTTTGCTAGAAATCTATATCTGAATTGATGTTTTTTTTCCAAAATAATTGGGTATTTTCATATAAGATACTCATTTAAAATTCCATGCATTATAATCCT
Organism: Calothrix sp. OTE_75_metabat_31; assembly: GCA_031379725.1. Classification (GTDB taxonomy): domain Bacteria; phylum Cyanobacteriota; class Cyanobacteriia; order Cyanobacteriales; family Nostocaceae; genus JANNFJ01. The sequence continues at coordinate 695 of JANNFJ010000037.1, read as the reverse complement.
GAAATCCATCACCGTCGCTCCATAAGATTAAAAGGATATGATTATTCCAGGGAAGGTGCATACTTTCTCACCCTTTGCACTTATCAAAATGAATGTTTATTTGGTGAGATAGTTAATGGGGAGATGCACATCAATGAATATGGACAAATTGTTACAGAAGAGTGGATGCAGTCATCAATAATTAGAAAAGAAATCGAATTAGATGAATCGATAATCATGCCCAACCATTTTCATGCCATTGTTTTCATCAACCCAGGCATAGAGGATACCGTAGGGGCGCAAGGCATTGCGCCCTCTTCTGAAGGCATTGCGCCCTCTTCTGAAAGCATTGCGCCCCCACGCAAAGGCATCGCACACCGAAAACCAAAATCGATTTCAACATTAGTCGCTGGTTTTAAAATGGCTGTAACTAAACGCATTAATATACTACGCAATGCACCAGGGAATCCTGTGTGGCAAAGGAATTATTATGAAAATATTATTCGTAGCGAAAACGCATTAGACAAAATTCGCCAATATACTGTCAATAATCCATCTTCTTGGGAAATAGACAAATTTTATCCTAAATAAAATCAATTTATTTGATAGATATTGTAGGGGCGCAAGGCATTGCGCCCTCTTTTGGGATAATCGATTATAAAAATGATTTTATTTATTTGGTGATGCTGATAGGATTTAGGGCGCAACGCCTTGCG
>JANNFJ010000026.1:0-14960 GCA_031379725.1 Calothrix sp. OTE_75_metabat_31 | reverse complement strand
CCAGAGCGATTTGTGACGCAAAAAATTATCTCCACTGTTTGTCGCATTGCTACAGGTAGTCAAGAAAAGCTTTTGTTAGGCAACATTAATATTCAACGGGACTGGGGCTGGGCACCCGAATACGTTGAAGCAATGTACTTGATGTTACAGCAAAATCAGCCAGATGATTATGTAATTGCTACAGGAACCTCTCATAAATTAGGAGATTTTGTTGCCAATGCTTTTTCTGAATTTAACTTAGATTGGCAAGAATATGTCGTTACAGATGAAACTCTATTGCGACCAACTGATATTGCATTAGGAAAAGGAAATCCAGCTAAAGCGAAACAAAAATTAGGCTGGCAAGCTCAATATCAAATGCAAGATATTGTCAGAATGATGATACAAGCAAAGACTTAAGGATTTTGACATTCAATATTTCTATAAGATACCTCAGTAGAATTGAAATAATAAGATTATGCAAATTTTATATGATGGTCAAATATATGCCATGCAAGCGGCTGGTGGAATTAATCGGTATTTTGGCAATATAATTAGTAGACTATCAGAAAATGATATTCCCACACTGACAACAATCGAGCGAGACTATAAGCTAAATTACCCTATTCACTCACAAATGAATGTTTATAGCTATAAAAGATTTCGCCCCGCTTGGTTATCTCGTAAACTTGAAAAGTGTTATTTCAGATATTGTACTAATTATAATAATTTTGATGTTGCTCACCCAACTTACTATTCGTTATTAACGTACAAAGAGGTAAAAGAGTATTCTTGTCCAGTGGTTGTGACTATATACGATATGATTCATGAGCTTTTTGCAAATGAAATTGAACCCGAAGGTCATACCATTGAAGCAAAACGAAAAGCAATACTTGCAGCTCAGGCAATTATCTGTATTTCTGAAAATACGAAAAAAGATTTGCTGCAACTTTACCCTACAGTTGAGGATAAAATATCAGTAACATATTTAGCTTCAGAAATAGACGCGAGTCTTGCCTTTGGTTCTGAAGCAGTACCATCTAAGCCATATTATCTCTATATCGGTAGCCGTACAAGTTGCTATAAAAACTTTGATGGCTTGCTAATTGCTTTTTCTAAAGCTATTTCTGTGAACCCTGATATTTATCTTTGTGTTGTTGGTGCTTCTTTTAATGATATAGAGCTGAAACTGATTAATGAATTAAAGTTAGCCGACCATATTAAGCATTACGGATATGCTAGCGACTCTCACATTGCAAAGTTGTATCGCTGTAGTATTGCCTTTATTTACCCCTCTCTCTACGAAGGTTTTGGTATTCCTCCACTAGAAGCAATGGCTTGTGGAACGGTTGTAGTTGCTGCTAACTCTTCTAGTATTCCTGAAGTTGTAAGTGATGCAGGTATACTTTTTAACCCAAAAGCAAAAGAGGATTTAGCAGATATTCTGCTATCTCTAATTGATAATCCTCAAGAACGCGATCGCTTGATTCATAAAGGTCAGCAACGTGTAAAAGAATTTAGCTGGGATAAAACCGCAGAGCAAACGTTTGAAGTCTATCGTTCGATTAGCGATTAAGGAGGTACGATTTTTGCTCTAGTGAACTTTTGTAGTATGAAATACGATTGAACAATCGCACTTCAAGAATATTCGTTAAAGTTCTAAGTAGAAAGACAATTGATAATTTAAAGTTATTTTAGTTAAATATTATCCCTTATGATTAGTGTTGTAACTCCAGTCTATAACGGCGAAAAATTTATTGAAAAATGTGTACAAGTTGTGATTAATCAACAATGTCCCAACTTAGAACATATTATCGTTGATGGTGATTCTAAAGACAGAACAGTAGAAATCATTAAAGAATATGCAGAAAAATATCCTCATATTCGCTGGATTTCTGAAAAAGATAAAGGACAGTCGGATGCAATGAATAAGGGTATCTCGATGGCCAAAGGTGATATTTTAGCTATTCTCAATGTTGATGATTACTATGAACCAAATGTTCTTAACCGCGTGTCAGAACTTTTTCAAACGTTACCAGAGCCAACCCTACTAGTTGGGAACTGTAATATTTGGGTAGATGGCAATAGGCTTTTATTTATAAATAAACCAAATAAACTAAAGTTTACAGACTTACTATTGGGTCCAGAGGCTAACCCATTTCCTCTAAATCCTTCTGCATATTTTTATCATACTTCTTTGCACAAGAAAATAGGTTTATTTAGTCTTGATGAACATTACACAATGGACGTAGATTTTTTACTACGTGCTGTCCAAGTTGCCAATATTAAATATATAGATGAAATTTGGGGAAATTATCTGCAAATCGAAGGCACAAAGACTGTAAATGATATGAAAACGGGTGAGAGTTCCAAACGTGTTGAGCGACTAATGAAACGATATCGGCAAAAATTACCCATATCGCAACGCTGGTTAATAGCAATTGCCTATAAATTTTATAAGACTGTTGACTGGCCTCGGTTCAAATATTTTATAGATGACCCTAATAATATTTTTAGGGTCTTTGATAAAAAATTTAAAAAAATTTAGTATTTGTTAAGTTAAAGGAGATATATTAATGAGTTTAGTGTCTAAGTTGAAATATGATTTAGTTACTATTATTATAAATAACTACAATTACGAGCGCTATTTGCGCGAAGCTATTGATAGCGCTTTGGCTCAAAGTTACACTAATACTCAAGTAATTGTAGTCGATGATGGCTCAATTGATAGCTCGCGGGAGATTATTGCTAGCTATAGTGATCGCATAATTCCAATCCTTAAAGAGAACGGTGGGCAAGCTTCAGCTTTTAATGCTGGTTTAACTGCGAGTCAAGGCAAGATAATTATCTACTTAGATAGTGATGATGTGCTTCTTCCTCATATTGTTCAAAAGGTAGTTAAAGCTTTTCAAGCACATCCAGAAGTGGCAAAAGTTCAGTATCAATTGCGGACAGTTGATGCAGAAACAAAAGATACAGGTACAGTTATACCCGATAGTCGCTTCATGCCTAATGGTGATTTGAAGCATCACATTCGCAAATTTCATACCTATGGGTGTCCACCGACAAGTGGAAATGCGTTTGCTTCTGAAATACTTCAGAAAATTTTTCCAGTACCCGAAAAACAATATCGTATTGCTGCTGATGAATATATAAATAACCTGGTTCCGGTTTTGGGACCAATTCTTTCTTTACCCGAAGTTGGAGGACTCTATCGAGTTCACGGTAAAAATAATTATTGCCAATCAGCGGAAGGATTAGAAGAACCAGCGCGTTTGCGAAAAGTAATGCTGCAAAATGCAGAATCTCGTAATTTGCAAAGACAGCTTTATAATTCTGTGTATGGTACTAATCTTCAAGATATTGGAGCTTGGGAATTAGTATTTCTTAAATATCGTGCTAGTTCGCTCAAACAAGACCCAGTTAACCATCCTTTCCCAGATAATTTACTACTTTTGTGTCTTCGTGGTTGTCTTTCTGTTCTAATTTCTCCTTCAATGCGTTTACGCGGAAGAGTGCTTTTTATGTCCTGGTTTATTGGGATTCTATTGATACCTCAAAAATTTGCCAAGTCTTTTACCGAAAAGCTTCTTTATCCAGAAGAAAGAAAACAATGGGTAAAAATTATTTTTGCTACAATACGTAGGTTTGGTAAGCCAACAACAGCAATTGACTAAAATTACTAATAAATACGATCGTACTCAAAGTTTCAGAATAGTGAAAATGCATAAGTTCGTGGATTATAAGTATTGCGAACCAATCACAATGGTATAAAGCATGAATAAAAAGCTGTTAGTCAGTATCATTATCAACAACTACAATTACGAGCGCTTTCTCCCAGACGCAATCGATAGTGCCCTCAATCAAACCTACCCACATACAGAAGTTATAGTTGTTGACGACTGTTCGACTGATGATTCCCGCGATGTTATTGCTAGTTACGGTGATAAAATAATTCCGATATTTCATCAAGAAAATGGTAAACAAGCCGCTGCCTTTAACAGCGGATTTGCCATGAGTAAAGGTGAAATTATTATTTTTCTAGATTCTGATGACTTTCTTTTCCCCCAAGCTGTAAAACGTGTTGTTTCTGTATGGGAACCAAATGTTGCGAAAGTGCATTACCGTTTAGCTGTGGTGGATAGCAACAAAAAATCCTTGGGGTACTCTTATCCCCAAGGTAATAAACCCCTATCCAGTGGGGAAGTATGGGAACATTTATTGGAAGTTGGAGGTTATGTAAGTGTAGCAACTAGTGGAAACGCACTTAACCGCAAAGTCTTGGAGCAGGTGTTTCCCATCTCCGACGAGTTCAAACTAACTGCTGACGACTATCTTTCAACTTTGATACCTTTCTATGGCGAACTTGTCGCTATTCACGAACCTCTAGCAGCTTATCGCATTCACACTAGCAATCAATGGGCACTGGCAACAGTCAGTGGCGATCGCTTTCGTCGATTTGTTCGGCACGACATGCAAAATTATGCTCTACTGGTAAAAAAAGCGCAACAATTAGGCTACGAAGTCCCCGAAGACCTAGAAATTCGTTCGTTTGGGCGTTTGTGGTCACGTCTAGCATCGTTGCGTCTCGACCCCAAAAACCATTTGATACCTACAGATAACGCTTTACAACTGATTTTCTTGGGCATCCGCTCTATGTGGAAATACTCAGATTACACGTTTGTAAAACGACTCGTTTATAGTCTATGGTTTATTAGTGTCGGGCTATTACCTTTACCTCTTGCAAAAGAGGCGATTACCTGGTTATTTGTCCCGCAAAAACGCCCAAAACTATGGAATCCCTTTAAAAAGTCCACTGGTAACTTACCAAAAGAGGAGTTAGCATGACAAGTCCCTTGCGCGTATTGTTTATTAGCCATGCCTATGTAGTTGGTGTCAACCAGGGAAAATTAAATGCGATCGCCGTTAGGCACGTAGAAAACAGCAACGCACAGGCAACTCCTAAAGTGAGTAAGGCGCAAAAAGCTGAAGTCGAAGTTGCTTTACTTGCACCAAGCAACTGGAAAGCACTCGAATGGAATCGGCGATTTACAGTCGAAACTCCTTACCCCGATATCAAAATTTATACAGCACCCGTATTATTCTCTGGTCGCGGTGGCGCACACGTATACAATCCTTGGAAAATCTGGCAAGTCGTCAAAGATTTTCAACCCGATATCATCCAAGTTGAACAGGAAGTATTCTCGCTCTGTAGTTTAGAATTTGCAATCTGGAGCCGAATCACAGGTAAACCGCTGGTTGTATTTGGTTGGGAGAATATGGAACGCACTTTGTCAACCCCCCGCGCTTGGACACGTGATTTTGTCCTCAATACCGTAGCACTTATGCTTCTTGGTAATCACGACGGAGCCAATATACTACGACAATGGGGTTACAAGGGATTGATGGAAGTCATACCGCAAATAGGTGTTGACACTGATTTATTTGCTCCTAAATCCACACTCAAACAAAATGAAGTCTTCAATATCGGCTTTTTGGGACGATTAGTACCAGAAAAAGGTATCGATACCATTTTCGGTGCAGTCCGTCACCTCCAAGCTAAAGGACTAAAATGCCAAGTTACCGTCTGCGGTTCCGGTTTAGGTGAAGATGCATTGCGACAAGAAGCGCAAAACCAACAAATCACCGATTTAGTAACTTGGCCAGGGGGAGTACGACACGACCAAGCACCAGCAAAAATTAGCAACTTCGACGTTTTGGTATTACCTTCACGCACCACCGCAACTTGGAAAGAACAGTTTGGTCACGTACTTATTGAAGCAATGGCAATGGGTGTTCCAGTTATTGGTTCCGATTCTGGCGAAATTCCCAACGTGATTGGACGTAGCGATTTAGTATTTCCCGAAGGTGACTCACAAGCAATGGCTGCAATTATAGAGCGAATGATTTGCGAACCAAATTGGTGGCAACAAGTAGGGAAATACGGTATCGATAGAGTCGAGAGACACTATACACACGAACGAATCGCAGAAAGATTAATCGACCTTTGGCAAACAGTACTTAAACAAAAAGGTAGTCAGGACTATGGAATAGGTTAAATATTTTCTTCCCTCTCTCCATTATTTTTTAAATAGATAATTTTACAATAAAAATAAAATCTCAAACTGTATGAAATTTAGGTGAACAAGCAATGCGTGTAGTGATAGCTAGGACAATGCAAGAATTTAGCATGAATGTTTATGCTGACGGGATTATTTCCGGATTACAAAAAGCTCGCCCTGACTGGGAAATTATCGATTTAGCTCCCCAGAGTTTTGACAGGAGTAGCAGCAATTTAGCTCTACGAATTCGCAAATATTACGAGCGTTTTTTTTACTTCCCACGTCTTGTCAAGCAGCAAAAAGCTGATATATTCCACATCATTGACCCTAGCGAAGCTCACATTGTTTATTGGTTGCAAAAAAAATCTCAACCCGCTGTTGTCACCTGTCACGATTTAATCAACTTCTATTACAACGATAACCTTCAAGGTTCAGTACAGTTGCCGTTTATAAGCAAAGCAGCTTGGCTACATGCTGTTAAAGGTATGCACGATGCCAAACATGTTGTTTCGGTTTCATCGGTAACAGCAAAAGATACAACTAAAATATTAGATATTCCAACTGAAAAAATTTCAGTTATTTACAATGCTGTAGATTCACGATTTCAGCAGTTACCAAAAGCTGAAATCACAGCATTACGGCAAAAATATGGCATTGTACCGGAGACAATCTGTTTACTCAACGTTGGTTCTAACCATCCTCGCAAAAATATTGCTAATATCTTAGAAGCAATATCTAAACTGACAAAAACAGGTTTAAATTTTCATTTTTTAAAAGTTGGTGCTGATTTTACGATTGAGCAAAAAATATATATCCAAAAACAAGGAATGGATAGTCATATTAGCTATCTAGGGAAACCAACAAAAGATAGTTTAGTCGAAATTTATAATGCGGCTGATATCCTAATTGCGCCTTCATTGCACGAGGGTTTTGGAATGACGATTTTAGAAGCAATGGCTTGCGGTACGCCAGTTATTACTTCCAATACATCTGCCCTCCCTGAAGTTGCAGGAGACGCAGGTGTTTTAGTTAGCCCGCACGATAGCCAAGCAATTTCAGACGCAGTATACCAGTTGCATAACGACCCTAATTATTATCAAGAATTAGTTACTAAAAGTATCGTTAGAGCTAAGTTATTTACCTGGGAAAAAGCAGGCGAACAATTAGCTCGTGTTTATGAGAAAATTTTGCATAAAACACCTTCACAAACACTTATAAAACTGTAGCCATTTGGGAGGCAATTTAGAGATGAAAATTCTGATGTCTGCCTATTCCTGCGAACCCGGTAAAGGTTCCGAACGCGGTGTCGGTTGGAATGTGATCCGAGAGGTTGCAAAATATCATGAAGTTTGGGTTTTAACTCGATTTGATGAAAGCGGTGAAGCGATTGAGACTGAACTTGCTCGCAATCCAGTACCTAACTTACATTTTGTTTATTTTAATACTCGTTTCTTGACTAACCTGTGGCGGTTGAGTCAAAGCGGTGCAATGCAAATCCACTATTATCTCTGGCAAATTGAAGCATATTTTGTTGCCCGTCGCTTGCACCGTCAAATTAATTTTGATATTGCACAGCACGTCACTTTTGTCAAATACTCAAATCCCTGTTTTTTGTCACTTCTGCCGCTTCCCTTAGTATGGGGTCCCGTAGGTGGTGGAGAGACTGCACCCAAAGCATTTTGGCGCGATTTTAGCCTCAAAGCTAAAATTTACGAACTTGTTCGAGATTTAACTCGCGTTGTTGGCGAAATTGATCCTTTTGTGCGTATCACTGCGAAAAAGAGCGCGGTAGTTCGTGCCACTACCGAAGAAACAGCCCAGCGATTGCGAAAAATGGGTGTAAGTAAAGTTGAAATTGTCCCTGCAATTGGCATGACACAAGCGGAAATCGACCATCTTGCCAGTTACCCCATGCCTAAAAGCTCTCCAATTCGATTTGTGAGTATTGGCAGATTGTTGCATTGGAAAGGGTTTCATTTAGGGTTAAAAGCCTTTGCTAAGGCAAATTTAGCTGATGCTGAATACTGGGTTTTGGGGGATGGAGCAGAACGCGATCGCTTGCAAGCTCAAGCTAAGGAATTAGGTATTGCCCACCAAGTCAAATTCTGGGGTGAACTATCTCGTGAAGAAACTTTAGCAAAGTTAGGAGAATGCCATGTATTAGTTCATCCTAGCCTTCACGACTCCGGAGGATTGGTTTGTATGGAAGCAATGGCAGCAGCTCGTCCCGTTATTTGTCTCGATTTAGGTGGACCGGGAGCGCAAGTAACATCGGACACAGGGCTGAAAATTGCCGCTAAAGATCCGGAACAAGCAGTCGATGATTTGTCTAAAGCTATGATTACACTAGCTCAAAATTCAAACCTGCTAATCAGTATGGGACAAGCTGGACAAAAGCGCATTCGAGAAAGTTCTAGTTGGGAAGCTAAAGGTGAAAATTTAGCTCAAATTTACAAACAAATTATTTTAAGTAAGACCCAAGAAAGACCCTAACAAATGCTACTTTATTCGTACCGACCTACTTACAAGATGGAAATATGCATATTCTAATTTGTGCTTTACATCGACCATCGCAGCCTACAGGTGTTTGCCGACACGCAGCAAACCTGGCTCAATGCCTTGCCCAGAAAGACCAAGTGACTAAAGTTAGCTTAGTAATAGGAGAATGGCAAAAATCCTATTTTGAAAAATCCTTTAATATATCATTAAGTAAAATTGACCTAATTACTGTAGATATTAAAAATTCTTCTTCATCAAGAAATATTTGGTTTTTATTTGGCTTGCCAAAGCTTGCCAAAAGTATCAACGCGACAATTGTTCATCTTTCATTTCCACTTCCCTTCATTCGCTCACTTTTTCCCTGTCTCGTTGTAGCCACTATTCATGACTTGTATCCTTATGAATACCCAGAGAATTTTGGTTATCCTAATGTTATATTTAATCAATTATTTCTGCGACAATGTATCAATAATAGTGATGGACTTACTTGCGTTTCCAAAATAACTTTAGAATGGTTAAAATATTATTTTCCCTATCTTATAAATAGCAAACGAGTTACTAATGTAATTTATAATTATGTAGATTTTTCGCATGTAACTCAAATTCCAAATCGTATTAACAATAATATTGAAGCTCCGTTTTTACTCTCTATTGCTCAACATCGGAAGAATAAAAACCTCGATATATTAATACAAGCATATTCTCTGCTGCTCAAGCAGCATCAGCTAAAAGATTCAACTAAATTAATTATTGTTGGCAGTTCTGGTCCGGAAACAGAGAATATTAAATCTTTAATTCAATCGCTTGACCTTTATAAACAGGTTATTTTGCTTTCCTCAATTGAAGATGAGGAACTATGCTGGCTATATAAAAACTGCGAACTTTTCGTCATTGCATCATCTACCGAGGGGTTCTGTTTTCCTTTGGTGGAAGCATTAACTCTCTCATGTAAGGTAGTTTGTTCAAATATTCCTATCCTTCGAGAAGTCGGTTCTTCAACCTCTGGCTACTTTGATTTAAAAGACGATCCTGTTAAAAATCTTTCAAAAAGCATAGCTTCTACTCTCTCTCAACCTTCTACCGACACCTCACTTATAGATTCACGCTTTTTGAAAGCAAATATAGCTCAACAGTATTTAGACTTCTACAATTCAATAAAATGATTTAACACATTTACGGTCTCTACCAGAGGTTTTAGATAAAGCATAATCAATTTCCACACCTATCGGAACGCAATTTGAGTATTTTCAGTCTGGTTATATTTATAATAAGGCAATTATTTTAGGTCTCAGATATGTCCTTGAGCCACGACCAATTAATTCGACCAAAGCAGGGAATAATTAAAAATTCAACATTCTTCCTAATCGGGTTTGCTACCGCTTTTTTTCCTCGTTTTTTGTCAAGCTTCGGTGTTCCCAAGGCGATCAATTTTCTTCATTTTATAGTTATACCAGCGATTGTTGTAATAGCAATATTGACAACTAAGTTTAAAGATCGCAAGCAGATTGGAATCATTAGAGAACTGCTTTTTGGAATAGGGATACTACTGTCCTGCATGACTGCGAGTGCTCTGCTCAATCAAGCAGGTATTATAAATATTTTTCTAGATTTGATATTGCTAGCCGAACCTTTCATCTATTTAGTAGCTATAATGGCTATTCCTGTAGGCAGTAAAAATATTAAAACAATTACACAGTGGTTATTTGGATTCGCCCTGTTTAATTTACTATTAGCCCTTGCTCAGTCGGTTCTCCTACCTATTGGATTGTATCCTAAACCAGAAGGAGGAACCATAGAAGACAACATTGTAGGTGTGTTTGGGGGAGGAGGAGGAAATGCAGGCAATTACGTATCTTGCACGATTTCGATATATTTCGCCTTATTTTCTTTTAACATTTTCAAGACAGTTCCTCTGTGGGTTAAAATCGCTGGATTATTAGCGACCTTGTATCAAACAGACGTTTCCGATTCAAAACAAGTGTTTCTTGCCCTTGCAGGAGGCTGGGTGCTTTTAGTTTTCGTAAATTCAAAGGATGTGAGAAAATTCTTGTTGTATCTGATCCCTCTTACTTTAGTCGTTGTCGTATTTTTCTGGGCTGTAAAAAATCTAAATATTGAATTTTTGGCACCCTATAAAAACTGGATTGAGCGAGATATCTGGGGACTAGACGGGGAAGCCTCTCAAATCAAGTTTGCAGCATTTCGATTTATCCCCCCTTATTATAAAACGCCATTGAACTGGTTGTTGGGTCTTGGTCCAGGTCACTCAGCTAGTCGCTTAGGAGGATGGGTTTTGCGAGATTACGCATCGATGCTAACGCCTCTAGGTGCTACTGTTCATCCGGTAAGTGCTGAGATTTGGAAAGCCATCTACTCTAACTACCTTCCGCAAGAGTCTACTGTATACTTCCCACTATTTACATGGGCAGGGATCTGGGGAGATTTAGGGTTTGTTGGCTTGGGAGCCTACTTATACCTTTGCTCTATTGTGTGGCGCAGGATGTGTGTGGATGACTTTAGTAAGTTTTTGCTACTCTCCACTGGCATTTTTGGGTCGATCCTGACTCAGATGGAGGAACCAGGACACATGCTGACGGTAGCGTGTTTGCTCGGTTTGCAATGGCATGAGCGGCAGGTTAGTTTGCGATCGCGTTATCATCGCGCAACCTGATTAGGAATGCAGACCCTAGCGTAGAAGTAGGGTGTTAACTTTGTACCCTTTAGCCCATACAATCTCATGCAAAAAATATGTCAGCTGTTTTTGTCGAAAAATGGCTGTTCCAGGTGCTTTTCCATAAACAAAAAATAACATGGATAATTTTCCAGAGAATTCCCTAAAAACACACAAAGTCAACAGCCTACCCAGGGGAAACGCACCTTAAACTGTAACAATAAATACTATTTTTAGACTAAAAATATACATTAAGGTTTTAATCTAATCACTAGTATAATATATTGATATTTATTGGATTTGTACTTACTTATTAGCTCGTAGAGCAACTAGTATCCATCAATTATAGAATAAAAGTAATCAATAGTTTTCTCAATAGTGTTGATGCAATAAAAGCATTTTTAGCATCTGATTCTGGCATCCTATTTTACTAATAATTAAATCTATAGGACTCATATTTGATTTTTGTAGGCGTAGCCAGCGCTTACGCTTATAAAATTAGGTATTGTAGGGTGTGTTAGACGCAAGTCGTAACGCACCATTTTTAAGGATTCGGTGCGTTACGTTGTCGAAGATCGCACCCTACGTATCTGTAAGCGCAAGGCGCAGGCTACGCCTTAGCTTGCTTCTCCGCAGGAGTACAAAAATCAAATAGTAATCCTATAATATTTGATTTAATTATTAATTAAAGCAATAAATGTAATTTTAAATATGACTCTGTAACCTTAATTGCTATACGTAGAAGCTACGTACCTATTATTTTTGTTTTCGCTAATTTTGGTGCGTTTCCCTTGCCACTGCTGTCAACTTAAAGGGAAAGGGGAAAAATTTTTGTATATTAAGATTCTGCATATGCACCTCTCAATCTCAGTTCCCTTATCCCTTCTAGTATCGGTTTCCATTCTTGATTCTGGTTTTTACAACTATTCGTCGAGTAAAACATTTTTATCTCGCATCAACCAGCGTAAGAATAATTCCGAATATAAAAGTTTATTCTGCCAGCGTTCTTTTACGCGAATATGATAAAAAGTATTTTTCATAAATTTTTGGGGAGCATTCCCAAAATTCAATAGTTCCTCAGTTATTTCTGATGCTAGTGCTAGAACAGAAGTATCTAAATTAATTTTTTTCACTACCTCTTTGGGTAAATCAAGCCCGATCAAATTACGAGTTAATAAAAGGCCTAGAAATAACATGCGTCTAGCATCAAATTCCCAGGCTAGGTCAATGACTTCTTCCCAATTTAAATCGGGATTGCGTCTAATTAATTCCGCAATATCAGATAACCAACTCAGCTTTTCCCAACGATGTCTAGATGCATGAATGCAGAGAATTGGCAACCACACTTCTACTGGGAAAGTAGATATTGTAGTACCGCTAAATTGGCTTTCTTTAATACTTCTCCATAAATGTTTTGCTTCAATCGACGATGTATATTGTGGAGCAATTCGCCAATGAATCTCCACCATTACCCGCTTTTCCTTATTAAATAAGTTGTAAGTATGTTTACTTTTGTCTTGTAAATAAGCGATTTCTTCTACTGCCGTCATTTCAATTTCAGGTATGTATCCTTGAGCCATCAATAATTTCTTGAAATCTAAAACATTCTCGGATAAAACCAAAATATCTAAATCAGAAAACTGTCTTATTGACAAATTACCATATAATAAATTAGCTAAAACTGGCCCTTTATAAGGAACAGCTTGAATGCCGTTATCTTGTAAAAGACTGAGAATTTTCATCATTTCTGCAGTTAAAAACAAATTACGTTGAGCATTCCCATAAAACAAGGTGCGGAGAGTATTTAACTGTTCTTCAGGAATAACATTACTAGCAATATTGTTTAGGTTTGTATATAGCAGAGGTATTAAAGCATTGCTATAAGCATGATTTATTACTTTTTTCCAATCGAGTTTTTGTTGAACCAATTCTCTAATTCGTTCAGCTTTCACTTTATCTATCTGGGTACGAGCGCAACACAAAATTAACTCTAATTCAGGACAAACGTTGCTTTTTTTGATATTATTAGTTATTTTGGTTACAGTTTTCATTTGTGGTAATTAGTTATTGTACAGGTATATTTTTAAGTAGCTTTGTAACAGTATTGGCTCTAAATTATATTTCTATAATGATTTATCTTCAATTTGGAAATTACTGTTGTGTAAGCTAAGTAGCTACACATGGGCACAACAAAGCAGTAGCTCAATTTCTAGACTCACTGCTTGCGTTTTCTCTGGTTTACTGATTGGTAAAGTTTGCATTTGAGTAAGTGCCTAAATAATTTTCATATAATTACGTATGTACGTAGCTAAAAACAGTTAACCATAATTTATGTATAAATTGTTGCTTTAGTGTAATGGTTGCTACAAGTGAAAGTAGAGACAGTTCATCAAAAAATTGCTTTCGCTACTTGCTAGTTTGTGTAGAATCCATTTGCGCTTTCCAAGACTCGGCATAAAGACCATCTAGAGAGAGCAATTCGTTATGATTACCTGATTCGACGATTTGACCGGCACGCATAACGTGAATAATATCAGCCCGCATCGCCAAAGTGAAACGGTGAGTAATTACAATTGCAGTACGTCCATTAGCCATATTCCGAAAGCGTTCTAGCCAATCATGCTCTGCCCAAGGGTCCATTGCGCTGGTGGGTTCATCTAGGATAATAATCTCGGCTTTTCTCAAAAACGCACGTGCTAATGCCAAACGTTGCCATTCTCCACCGCTCAAATCAGTACCACCGGGAAACCACTTACCTAGCATTGAGTCGTAACCATCCGCTAGCCGGGTAATTTTATCATGAATTCCCGCACCCTTGGCAGATGCTTCAATGTCAAATTGGCTGGGAGTTATAGATAAATCACCCATCGCAATATTATCTGCAACCGAAACAAAGTAAGGTATTGGGTCTTGAAACAAAACCGTAATTAACTTGCGGAAGGCTTCAACACAGTACTCGCGGATATCATTACCATCTAACTCAATGCTTCCAGACTCCGGATCGTAAAAACGGCACAGAAGTTTGATCAGGGTACTTTTACCAGCACCATTATCTCCCACAACCGCCACAATTTTACCAGCAGGAATAGTTAGGTTAAAGTTTTCTAATATTGCTTGTTCACTTCCTGGATAGCGGAAAGTGACTTGTCGAAGATTAATTCCCCGTTGAAGCTTTGAGGGTATGGGTAAGGGTTGGGGAGGGTCTACAATTTGAGGCTTTAGTTGCAAAAACTCAAACAAATTACTAATAAATAAACTATTTTTGTATATCTGTCCTAAACTTCCTAACAGAGACTTGACGATGCTCTGCCCTTGGTTAAAAGCTTGATAGAAGAGAGCCAAATCGCCTAAAGTAATTATTCCTAGTAAAACTTGCCGACCCATCCAAGCAAGAGAGCCGCCAGTAACTAACAGCGCTATAATCCCAGCCGCAAGACGGCTGAGAGTTTGCTGTTTAATCAGTTTCATCTGCTCGTTGCGTAGGCGATGGCGCAATTTTTGATAAGCTGATTGAAAATAAGAACCGAAATTAAATAGTCGTAATTCTCCAGCAGCCCAACTGCTTGTTAATAATACCTCGTAATATTGAAGTCTTCGTCGGTCTGTCGTTGTCCGTTGCGACCACTTATACTGCTGCAAATTTATACTAAAAGCTACATAGAAAGCAGGGAAAGCACTAATAACTAGAATAATCGGCAGCCAAAAACCATAAGGAATTAGTATTGCTGCCATTGCAAAAAGCGTGATGC
>JANNFJ010000013.1:0-1773 GCA_031379725.1 Calothrix sp. OTE_75_metabat_31 | reverse complement strand
CGATGACGCAATCACCGGAGTTGCCATCGTTCCACCCGATACCGGGGATGCGGCGGATATTGCAGGTGAGGAAGTAGAAGTGGAATAATACCGTAGGGGCGGGTTGACGAAAATGCCCTACCGTAATCGAAAAATTTTCATAAACCCGCCTCCACCAAACGCGAAAATCCCAACAATTAAATCATCCGCAATACCGTAGGGGCGGGTTTGTGTCAATTTTTTTGCTGGATGCAATAATTTGAAAATGAGTTTAAAATTTGTTTTACAATTCTTGGCTCAAAACTCTAGATTAGTAATTGCCTTGATAAGTGGGGTGTTGATGGGAGTTACCGTCGCACCCTTTAATGTTTGGTTCCTGGCTTGGTTTGCTCTAGCACCCCTTTGGATCTTACTGGTCGAAGATAGCAAAAAACCCAAGCCCCGAAAAACCAAGTTCTTTCCTTTCCCCCTTCCGCTTTCCCCCTTATTTTGGGGTATTGGCTATCACGGTGTAGCTTTATCGTGGATTCGGGGACTGCATCCTTTAACTTGGATGGGGATACCTTGGTTAACTAGCGTTGCGATTGTGATTTTTGCTTGGACATTTATCACGCTTTGGGGTGCTGCTTTAGTTGCCCTTTGGGCAAGTTGTTTTACCTGGATTTGCCAAAAAGCTAAAATTTCTGGCATTACCCGCGTTTTGATTGGGACTGCATTATGGTGTCTAAGCGAAAAAATTTGGACTTTTGGCCCGCTATGGTGGAGTTCGCTTTCATACACGCAAAGCCCGCATAATTTGGTAATTTTACATCTCGGACAATTATCGGGTGCTACTGCTGTAACAGCAGGAATTGTTGCAGTTAATGGGCTAATAGCCGAAGCTTGGATGCAGCAAGATAAAAAATCTCTTAGTCACAATTTTAGCTTTTATTATTTACCGATTGGCTTATTTTTAATTCTTCATCTCGTTGGCTTTTATTTATATAATCAACCAATTGCCAAACCCCCAGAATCAGCTTTAAAAATTGGCATTGTTCAAGGAAATATTCCCAATCGCGTCAAGTTTGATTATTATGGGTTGCGTCAGGCTGTTCAAGGGTATACTGCCGGGTATCTTAAGTTAGTTGAGCAAGGTGTCGATGCTGTATTAACACCTGAAGGAGCATTACCTTATTTTTCACGCAACATTATTGATAGTTCTTTAGTTGCAGCAGTACGCGAAAAAGGTATTGTTGCTTGGATTGGTGGTTTTGCTGAACGTGCTAATAGTAATACCTACGCGAATAGCTTATTTACTTTTACAAAAAATGGTGATATTTATAGCCATTTTGAGAAATCGAAGTTAGTACCTTTGGGGGAATATGTTCCTTTTGAAGAAGTTTTAGGAAAATTGATTCGTCGTCTTTCACCTGTGACTGCACGTCAAGTTCCGGGTGCGGCAAATCAGATATTTGATACGCCTTTTGGACGAGCTATTGTTGGTATTTGTTACGAGTCTGCTTTTAGCGAACAATTCCGTCGGCAAGCTGCTGTGGGTGGACAATTTATTCTCACTGCTTCTAATAATGACCCTTACAATGTAGCGATGCAATCGCAACACCACGCTCAGGATATTATGCGAGCTATTGAAACAGACCGATGGGCTGCTAGGGCGACAAATACTGGATTATCGGCGTTTGTTGATTCGCATGGGAAGACTTTGTGGATTTCGGGACATCGAACTTATGAGGCTCATGCGGAAACTATTTATCGACGGCAGACGAGGACTTTGTATGTGCTTTGGGGTGATTGGTT
>JANNFJ010001388.1:0-2985 GCA_031379725.1 Calothrix sp. OTE_75_metabat_31 | reverse complement strand
AAAATAAAGAGGTAGCGAATGAGTTAATTTTTAATATTTCTCATCGGGTTTAATTTCCTGACTTTCGAGTTGTTCGTATAATTGATTAAGTTGATTTGGTTCGATTCCCAATAATAACTTACGAAGTTCTGCAAGTTCCTCATTACTAGCTTGCGGATAATTTGTATTTGGGGATTCTTTGGAGAATCCATTATTTGTATGGTCACTCATTACTCAAATCCCCCTACACAAAGATCGCTACTTAACCACATTTTCTATATCTGCCGAGACTTTTTTTAATGATTGTCTCACAGTAAATTCGTATTTTGCACTACTGATGATTCTGCTTATATTAAGGTTGCGAATTGAGACGAATTGCAAGTTCGCTGAGTAAATTCGCTAAAGTAGAACGGTCAGTTTTTGCATTGCGTAATTCATCAGCTTCGCGCTGCAATAAACTTAACATTTCTTGGTACTTCTGCTGGATATCGTCTTGTAAGTTTTTAGATTGATGAAGAATTTGCTCCCGCAACTCGCGCTGGTTACCACTAACTTGTTCGTCAAATTGTGTAAGTTTGTTTTCTAAAGCGGCTGTAATCTTTCGACTATCTTCTGTAAGGGTTGTCAATGCTTCATTCCGCGACCCTTGCTCGCTTTTTAGTCGGTTTGATAGCGATTCAACTTCTTGTTTGAGATAGTTCTCGATGACATCTAAACGCTTTTTAGTTTCTTCACGTAAACCAATACTTTCATTAATTAAACGTTCTTCTAAACGGGTAAATCTTTTTTCGACTTCCCGCATTTGATTACCAAACAGAATATCTCTAACTTTATCTAGGCTATTAACTTCGTTTGTATCTTGACCGTTAAAACCAGGCTTTTGATATTTTTCAATTGCCGCTATTTGTACTGCCTCGACAAAGTTATTATTTTCACGTTCTGCATTAGTTGACTGCATAATTTTAAATCCTTTACGAGAACAAGTTATATTTTTTGAGATTTGGTCGCATTTATTATAAACGATGTGCTTTGTTTTAACATAATTTTTACACTCTAAACCCGTAAAATTATGATAAATTTTTATACTTACCATCATCCCTCTCAAGCTAGAACTTTTTGTTCAGCCAATAAAATAAATAATTGCAGCAGAAAATTCTGTAAAAGCACTATTTTGGATGCCCCACAAAGTATTATACGCAAATGCTATAAAGCTAGGTTCGCTAAATGTAACTTACAGTAAAAATCGGAAAAAACATACACGGCTGAGGTTGCCAGTTCCAGCAGCACGATCGGAATGCCATAGTGCAAAAACGTTTTGAACCAGATGCGTCGTCCGTGCTGTTCAAAAACCCTTGCGGCAACCATGTTAGAAGATGCACCGACCAGACGTTCATGAATTCATAAAGAGTAAGTGAGTATTTTTTCTTAACAATGCTTGACCGCAGAAGTTACATACAGTATATTTGTACTATCCATGAAATTGGTGTTGCATTTTTAGTATCGCAGTACGAGGTTTTTAGATGAAGCTATCGAAACTGGATTTGGGTGGTGTAGTTGCTGTAGCACACTCAGGAGGACATTTGCAGCTATTAGTAAATCGAGGTGATGAACTCGAATTATTGGAGATTCCCGCACCCGTGCAAGCGTTTGAGGGGTTGCAGATGCTCAATCAGGTTGTTGCTTCATCAAAAACGTTACCGTCAGCACCCGAACCGATAGCAATGTTACCCGTTAGTTCGTCAATGGCAAATGCTGTTGGATATGACCCCAACGAACAGATTTTGCAAGTAGAATTTCATAATGGTGCAGTCTATCAATATAATGGAGTCGAGTTTGAGACATGGGAAGAATTACAGGATACAGACTCAATTGGTAGATATTTTAACCACGAGATTCGAGGTAATTATCAGTGCGACAGAGTTGACGATGAGGACTATTACTGCTGATTATCTCATATAGCAATCCGTTAAGTATTTGTAAGATACCGCATCAATAAAAAATATCATACAACTCAAATCGGATTGCTATCAAAGCGTTCCTGGTTGCTCCTGGCTAATTATAAGTAGTAAAATACTACTTATAATTAGCCATTTTTTTATTGCCATCCCAACAATATCCCTGATTTGTGCGAAGTCGGGGATTTGAATCTATCGCCTAGCCATTAGCAAATGTAGTAAAGTATGCTTATGCCTTTTCTGTAAGAGCCAAATGCAAGTATTTTCAACAATACCAATTAATCAAGAAAATCCACAAAAAAAATCTCGATTAGCTGTTATTTTTTGGTACAGCTTAAGTATTACTTTTGCAATTGCTTACATTGCGATTGGAATGCAACAGGGCTTTAGTAGTAAGTATGTAGTCAGCGATGATGCACGGGAATATTTGCCTTGGGTATATCGCTACTTTAACCAAAATTTATTTCCCAATGATTTGATTGCTGATTATTTTGCGTCAGTCACACCCATTGGCTACGGTTTTATTTATAAAATTACGATATTTTTTGGCATTGACCCGATTTTATTCAGCAAAATTTTACCAATAATACTGGGAGTAATTACTACTAGTTATTGCTTTGCTGTCAGTATGCAAATACTCGCAGTGCCAATAACAGGATTTATTGCTTGTTTGCTATTAAATCAAAGTCTTGGTTTGCATGATGATTTATTTTCTGCCACTCCCAGAGATTTTATTTATCCGCTATTCTTGGCATTTATCTATTATTTATTACGCGATTCTCGGTTAGGTATATTGATTGCGATCGCACTCCAAGCTTTCATATATCCTTTAATAGCTTTTGTCGATTTATTGATTTTGTTGCTGCGGTTATTCCACTGGCAGAATCAGCAAATCAAGGTTTCTAATAAAGATTTTCGATTATTCACCGTTGCGGTGATTATTACTGGTGCAATAATCTTACCTTATGCTATACAATCGGGGCAATTCGGACCGACAATTACTGCTGCTGTAGCTAGAACTATGCCAGACTATTGGCATGGAGGCAGAGTC
>JANNFJ010000701.1:0-2278 GCA_031379725.1 Calothrix sp. OTE_75_metabat_31 | reverse complement strand
CAAGACGAATCGATGGCCCCATTGTCGAAGAGATATACATCGTGCGCCAGTAACGACCTTTTGCTCCCGAAGGACGGTTGCGGTCAACGGTTTCTTGCAACGCCTTCAAGTTTATCAATAAATCTTCTGGCGTGAAAGTTGCCTTACCAAACATAACATGAACGATGCCAGTTCGGTCTGCCCGGAATTCGAGTTTACCCGCTTTGAATTCGGCGATCGCACTTGCCAAGTCAAAGGTAACTGTACCACCTTTGGGGGAGGGCATCAAACCACGCGGACCGAGCAACTTACCAAGTTTTGCGACTTGGGGCATGACATCGGGGGTAGCAATCAACTTGTCAAAGTCCATCCGACCCTTGGCAATTTCGTCGATTAGTTCTTCCGAACCAACTATATCCGCACCGTTAATGTTAGCTTCATTAACTTTTTCACCTCGCGCAATTACCGCTACCCGGACGACGTTTCCCGTGCCTTTGGGTAGTGTAACTGTTGTCCGCAATTGTTGGTCGGTATATTTGGGGTCAATCCCTAAACGAATATGCGCTTCTGCGGCTTCCGAAAATTTTGCTGTTGCGGTTTCTTTGAGCAAGGCTAACGCATCTAATGGTGCGTAGTCTCGGTCTTCTATTTTCGCCATTAGCGTCTGCATTCGACGCGAAAATTTCTTTGTCATTTTTTCCTTCTGGGGTCATGCGAGATTTACTCTCTCCCCCAATAATTTTGTAATTTGTAATTTGTCAGTTGTCCGTTGTCCGTTGTCCGTTGTTATTTGCCAATGACCACTGACCAATGACTACTGACCAATGACCACTGACTACTGACCAATGACTACTGACCAATGACCACTAACTACTGACCAACGGTTACACCCATATTACGGGCAGTACCCTCAATAATCTTCATCGCTGCTTCGATATCGTTAGCGTTGAGGTCGGGCAGCTTGGTTTGGGCAATTTCCTTTAACTGTTCGCGGGAAATTTCTCCAACTTTCTTTTTGTTGGGTTCGTTAGAACCACTCTCAATTTTTGCCGCTTTCTTGATTAATACCGAAGCGGGGGGAGTTTTGAGAATAAACGTAAAACTCCGGTCTTCAAAAACCGAAATTTCTACAGGAATCACCATTCCAGCTTGGTCGGCTGTTTTGGCGTTGTATTCCTTGCAGAACATCATGATGTTAACACCGTGCTGACCTAGCGCGGGACCGACTGGCGGTGCTGGGTTGGCTTTCCCGGCGTTTAATGCCAACTTAATGACCGCTACAATTTTCTTCGCCATTTAATTTACTTTAGCTCTGTTTCTCAACCTGATTGAATTCCAATTCTACTGGTGTATCTCGTCCAAAAATCGAAAGCAAGGCTTTTAGTTTACTCCGTTCGGGGCTAACTTCGATTACCTCGCCTTCAAAGTCCTTGAATGGACCCGAAAGCACCATTATCTTATCACCTGCGGCCATGTCAATTTTGACTACTGCCTCTTGTTCGGTGGTTTGTTTGAAGATTCGTTCGACTTCGCCGTTACTCAGGGGCATTGGTTTGACGTGACCGCGACCTCTACCAGTCCCGCGTCGTTGTTCGGCCCCCACGAAGTTTATTACGTGGGAAGTGTTTCGTACCACCTGCCAAACATCGTCATCCATTAACATCCTAACTAACACGTAACCGGGAAAAACTTTTTCTTCGGTTTGGTGACGGCTGCCGTCTTTACGAATTTTCACGGCTGGGGTGTGAGGAATCTCTACCTGAAGTATCTTATCAGCCACATCAAACGTTTGAATGCGCTGTTCTAAGGTAGTTTTCACACGTTTTTCACAGCCAGAGGCGACTTGCACGGCATACCAGCGAGCTTCGTGCATTTCTGTCGAATCTTGTGCAAAATCCTCTGACTGATACGACTGATTACGATCTTCATCTGTTGCGGAAGTCATCCAAATACCTGTTGTGCTGCCCACGTAAAGAGTCTATCAACTAAAAATATCAACGATGCGGAGAGTGTCACCATCAACAAAACAGCGGCAGATTCGCTCAGTAGCTGCTGACGACTGGGCCAAACTACTTTGTCAAATTCTTCTCGAATGCCTTGAATAAAATTATTGACACTAAATCCGCTTGCCGCTTCTGGCATTTCTGCCTCAGTCTTTTTTGCCACAGTCGTCCATCTCCCCAATTCGCTATATGGTTTCACTGAATATCAACAACTACAGCTTTTGCTCAAAGTCTAAATTCGAGCAAAAGCTGCAATTATCAAAAATTTTAACCTAAAAATTTTACCTTAAAAAAAC
>JANNFJ010001338.1:0-12823 GCA_031379725.1 Calothrix sp. OTE_75_metabat_31 | reverse complement strand
CTTTTACAGAAACATACTATTCAGCAATACGTAACTACAGATGGAGCAGAAGACGAAGAAGCCATTTACAAAGGTATTTATGGAAGCTTACGTATTAGAACTCAGTTCGTTTCAGACAAAACCGAAAAACTTAAAATTGATATTCAAGATAAGAACAGACAAAAAAAACGAGCAGAATTGATAGATGAGCGTGTTCAAGATATTATTACATTTTTACCAAAGCCGAAAGACTTGAGTGGGGCTTTAGTAGAAATTAAGCCTAAAAATAAATTTTTTCCACCAGAGTCAGACCCAAAATTAGCATTGCGAATTGGAGTGATGAAAGCAGGTTATGTCAATCAGTTTGTTCTCCCAAGAAAAACGCAGAAAAAGACTGGAGAACTATATACGATAAAATCCTTTAATAATAGAGTACAGCGAGCAGTTTCAGATTTACTACGACAATTTGGCATATTACCCGCTCCATTAATTGACCCTGAAAAAGATGGTATAAATGCTTATATGTGGCTAACGTGCTTTTATGTTTTGCGTCGCACTCGCAAAACTACAGCAAGTAATAAAGCTACTACTATAGCGCTGATGGTAAGAGTTAATCCAGTTACTGGAATGGTTCAAGCAACTACGCCAAATTTATTTCCAGAATGGATATCATACCCAAAATTAATGGGATATTTAATTACTGAAAAATGGGAACCAGAATCTGAAAATAATGCAATTGTAGATGATATTAACGACGAACAAGCAAATAACCTTAAACATGATAGAAAATTACTTGATAAGTTTGTTAACGACTGTTTAAAAGATTGCCTAAGCACTCCAATAGAAAATCAAGAAAATCCTCGCGTATTATTTATGGCGGAAGCACAAAACGCGCGCAAAATACTAACATGGCTGCAAAACCCTAACTTACCAGCAAACGATATACCAACAACACTTAATTTCACAGAACCTGAAAAAAATCGCTTGTGGGTAGTACGGTTGCGAGTAGCCGATAACGGCGAAGTACCAGTTAGTATAATTAAAGGTTATCCTGGTAGCAGAGGTAGCGGTGTATTTAAATGGGAAAATGTATGTGAGCAAGCTGAAAAAGATATTTATCTAAGCTTAAGAAAACCATTGACGACAGAACAAAGTACATTAAAAGTAAAGCAATCTCGTTTTGATGATGGTAATAGACAAGCAGGAAATCCGAAACTTCTAGAAATAGCTCTCGTACATCATCCAGATATTGAACAAGATAAACTAGCGATTTTTATTCATGACCTCAGAAATCGTTGGCCATATTTTGCTGATGATATTTCTCTTCCTTTTCCTTTCCCTCTTGCTAAATTAGCAAAGGAATATGCAGTAAGCGCTAAAGATGTTGTAAAGTTAGAAGATTTAAATGAGTCGGAAGAGACTGAAGATTTAGTTTAAATATACGAACTCGGTATACTCCCACCTAAATTCTATTGGTGCCGCAGTTTAATGAGTTTAGTAGGGAGTCACGAGTTATTGATTTACTGGGGTGTGGGCACGGGTTTTAAATTCTTAGCTTTATAAAACATCTCCAAACTTTGCGTATCACCCACAAAACGCCAGTGCCAAGGTTCGTAACTTACACCCTGCACATTATCTTTAGGAAACGATAACTCAAAGCGATATTTAGCTGCATTCTGCGATAACCATTCATGTGCTTTGGTTTTCTCAAAGTTGGCATTTAAATTTGTTGCAGGTACTGCACCATCGCCAACATCGACAGCATACCCGGTATGATGTTCGCTGTAACCGGGAGGTGCAGAGAGTGCAGCGCGTTGTGCTGGGGTTTGGTTGCGTTGGGCACCCACGCTAAAGAATAATTGTTCTTGTTCTTGGACTGAACGGAAAGCAGAAATTGGCACTAAACTAACTCCAGCGCTGCGTGCAGCTTGTTGCATGGCTTGAAATTGTTGTGCTGCTGTTTTTCGCATCTGCAAGCGTCCATCGGCGGAAATTGGTGCGAGTTCGGCTGCTGGTGCTTCGGTATAAGGTAAGTGTCCCAGTAAAGAACCGTTGGCTTTCGCTTGGGTATCGCCAGGGCTTGTTGACGCAGAAGGACTTGCCGCGTCTGAAGCCGTTGGTGACGGGTTTTGATTCGCAGCTTTTTTTGGTGCGGTGATGAAAAATATAAACCCGCTGACTGCGGCTAGCAAGAGAAATCCCGCAGCACTAATCGCAATTAGTATCGGTAGTTTTAAACCTGCCTTCGGCGCTACGTCAGGAGTGTCGCGTAACGCTGCTGGAATATCTTCACCATCACCGGGTGACGGCTTTTGCGGTTTTCCCGAAAAACCAGCATTACTCAAGGGTTAACTCCTGCTTTTTTTCAATAACCATAATCGATTGTAGACTGAAGCGATTAATCGTTTCGAGGTAACATTTTACATTTGCATAATTAGGGGAGTAGGGAGTAGAGAAAATAGTTGCTTAAATTTAAGTAGGTGCTAACAAAACATGTGTTTAAGAAAACATTAAATCACTTGGTTCACTAATATACTCGTATGATAACGGTAAATTTTTGTAAACCCGTCCCTCTCTACTCCCTAACTTTAATACTTCATTTTTCCTTCTAATGGCAAGTCTTGTTGAACTATATGTCAAGTTGGTGGGTTTAGCGCTAATCGGCTTTATTTTGGGACGGAAGCTACCCGCTACAGTTCCCACCCGCTTGGGGCAATGGCTATTTTGGGTGGGTGTGCCCACGAGTATTGTCGCTTTTTTACGGAAAACTGATTTGTCAGGGCAAATTTGGATTGCCCCTGCGATCGCATTTTCTGCCATGTTTTTCGGCGCTATTCTCGCTTTGACTGCAATCCAATTGATAACTCCTTTACATCATAAAATTACCCGAAAGTCAACCCAAGGTAGTTTAATTCTCGCGGCAATGGTGGGGAATACTGGCTACATCGGCTACCCGGTGATTTTATCGCTGGTTGGGGATAAATATTTTGCTTGGGCCCTATTTTATGATTTGCTGGGTACAACTTTGGGTGCCTATGGGTTTGGTGTAGCGTTAGCATCCCTATTTGGCGATGGAATTCAAAGTCACAGGCGCACAACCAAAGCAATATTGATAAATCCGGCGTTGTGGAGTTTCGGGATTGGGTTACTGCTGCGCGAAATTACATTACCTGCGGTTGTCGTCGCGTGCTTGGATTTTGTGGCATGGAGTGCGATCGCATTTTCCCTGATGTTAATTGGAATGCGTCTGAGTCAGTTAACTACCTGGGGCAGTCTCAAGTTAGCCAGTATCAGCTTGACAATCAAGATGATTTTAGTACCGCTAATTTTGGGGTTAAGTTTGGCAAAATTTGGTATAAATGGAAAAATCGCTCAAGTCATCGTTTTACAAATGGCAATGCCTCCAGCTTTCGCTACATTGGTGCTTGCCGAAGCTTTTAATCTCGACAAAGACCTTGCTGTGACTACCTTAGCAGCCGGTTCATTGCTATTACTGATAACACTACCTTTTTGGTTGTGGTTTTTTTGATAGCTAAATTCAAAATAAGGTGTTATGCTAAGAAGCTTGTGGAAGAAATATTTTAAAGGCGTTAAGTACTGCGTGCTGAGTCAGCTATGCTGCTGTAGCGCTACTGGCTACCCTTTAGATTTAACCAAACCGATGGTTAATAATTCTTTGACAACAAAACAAACTTGTCCTTATTTTATGTTTTTCGTAGGTACATCAAAATGGAAGATTTGCGCGATCAAATGGGCGGCAGTGCCGTGGAATACCTGACAATTGGTGCTGCGGTTTTTGATGCAGACTCATCGGATACTAGCAACGATTTCTCGAATTCTGAATTAGCAACAAAAGTCAAAGAGTCATCGCTACAAAAACCCGACTTAACGGATTACATTCCCCAAGACCCACAAGTCCCAGTGGGAGTTCACTGCATGTTAGAACTGTACGGTTGTCCAGCAGAACTCCTCAACGATATTGAGTTTATCAAACAGACATTAGCGGACGCAGCTGAGATTGCCCGTTCGACCTTACTAGAGAGAATTTCCCACCAGTTTCTGCCACATGGCGTTACTGCCCTAGCACTTTTAGCCGAGTCGCATATTTCGATTCATACTTGGCCCGAAAATGGATATATTGCAGCCGATGTATTTACATGCGGCGAACATACAAAGCCAGTTGATGCCTGTGAATTCATTGCTCGTGCATTTAAATCGAACAAACACTTACTGATGAAACTGCCTCGCGGTATGTTTTCACCTACCGTACAACCCCATATCGAGATTGTTGTTTAACAATTTCTTGTTCGATTAAATAACAGTTAGCCGTCAACAGTCAAGAGTATAAATACTCTTGACTGTTAGTTGTGAGCATTTTTGCAAATATCCAGTCGCATTCATTTTGATTTTAGAGTATTCCAATTAAAAAAAATATCCCAAAAAAAACTCGTAGGGTAGGCATCTCGCCTTATTCTGTATATTTGTAAGACAGGCGAGACGCCTATCTTACGGGTTCTGCCCCTAGAGTATTCGTAAGCGTTCAACATCCTTAATTGGTGGCGCACCGAACATACGCGAATATTCGCGGTTAAACTGTGAGGGGCTTTCATAACCCACCTGATAAGCAGCATTTACCGCATTGGAGTTTTCGGCAAGCATCAGGCGACGCGCTTCTAACAATTTTAATTGCTTTTGATATTGAAGCGGACTCATGGATGTCACTTTCTTAAAGTGATGATGAAAAGATGAAGGAGACATATTCGCTTGCCCAGCTAGTTCCTCAACCCGCATCGGCTGCATAAAATCAGCCTTAATCAGTTGTATCACTTCAGCAATGCGCTGCATATGGCTTCCGGATGTCGCAATTTGACGGACAGCTTCGCCTTGTTCGCCCATTAAAAGACGATAATAGATTTCGCGGATAATCATCGAAGCTAGTATCGGGATATCTTCAGGTGTATCCAAAAGCCTTGTTAACCTGAGAGCGCAATCGAGTAATGGTGTATCAGCATTGCTGACGAAAAAGCCTCTAACAGAATTTTCTTTTTTACTAGTGTTGAGCTTAGTTTGGTTCGTAATAATATCACATAGTTCGCTGGGATCGAGATTCAACTTGAACCCTAAAAACGGCTTATCTGGGGTTGCTTCAATAATAAATCCGCTAATGGGCAAATCAACTGAGACGACAAGATATTGAGCCGCACCATAAAGATAGGCTTCCTCGCCCAGCAAGGCTTCTTTTTTGCCCTGAACGACTATAGCAAGCAATGGTTTGCTAACACCATGTAATGTGGTACCAACGGAAGTCTCACGCGCAAATTCCAGTTTATCTATATTTGTTTGATGAAAACCACATCCCTTAGCGTCGGTATGTCGAGTCAGTAAGTCCGCTAATTCTTGACATTGATTAGCGATTGTGCTGTGGCTTAGTATTTCAATCGCCATGCTGTTTTTTGACCAATTGAATTAGTTATCCTCAGAAATTATAGACCGTCTTTTCCATTCAAAAATCTGCGATTTGGAGGATTAGGCAATAAAACGCGAGGTCTGTGTATTTAAAACGCTTGCTTTGACTCATACGATGAACGTATCTCAATACTGCTTGGTTAAAGGGAAAAGGGGAATGGGGAAAGGTGTAGAAAGCTCAAGATATAAGAGTTTTTCCCTTTAACCTTTCCCCCTTAACCGACAAGTATTGGAATGCATCTGAACAAATTAGTTAAAGAGTGTAAGATAATGGCGAAAATTGCATTGGTAACAGGATCGAGCCGAGGACTGGGCAAAAATACAGCTTTGGCTCTTGCCAAAAAAGGGGTTGATGTCATCGTGACGTATCATAGCAACCTTGAGGAAGCCAATAACGTTGTCTGTGCCATTGAAGAAATGGGAGCTAAAGCTAAAGCACTACAACTCGATAGTGCCAATACCAAAACTTTTGACGGTTTCCGGGAACAAGTCAAGCAATTACTCAAAGACAAATGGCAGACAGAGAATTTTGATTACCTTGTTAATAATGCTGGTTTTGGTGTTCATGCTTCTTTTGCTGATACGACTGAAGACGATTTCGATCAATTGATGAACACTCACGTCAAAGGCGTTTTCTTCCTGACGCAGAAACTTCTCCCTCTGATAAATGATGGAGGACGTATCATCAATATTTCGTCAGGTCTTGCTCGTTTTACCCTACCAGGTTATGCCGCCTATGCAACCATGAAAGGTGCTGTAGAGGTTTTGACCCGATACATGGCGAAAGAATTGGGACAAAGACAAATCACCGTGAATGTAGTTGCTCCTGGGGCAATTGAAACAGATTTTGCTGGTGGTGCAGTGCGTGACAATCCCGATATTAACAGCTTTATTGCCTCGCAAACTGCCTTGGGTCGCGTCGGTGTTCCTGATGATATTGGCGGTGCAATCGCTGCTTTACTTTCCGAAGAAAATAGATGGGTCAATGCCCAGAGAATTGAAGTCTCTGGCGGTCAGTCTATCTAATAAGCGATTAGTCGCAATTCCACTTTTGCTGTAAAAAATAAAGCCATTAGCGATTAAAACATTGAAATCTATGAAATTTATAGTAACAGGTTCGTTAGGAAACATCAGCAAGCCACTCGCAAAGGAGTTAGTGCAAAAAGGACATGCGGTTACGGTTATCAGCAGCCAGCCAGAAAAGAAAAAAGACATTGAAGACTTGGGTGCTACTGCCGCCATTGGCTCGCTAGAAGACGTTAATTTTCTTACAGCTACCTTTACTGATGCAGATGGTGTGTATTGTATGATACCGCCAAACAATTACTTCGATCAGAACCTTGACCTAATTGCGTATTATCAAAGAATCGCCAACAACTATGCACAAGCCGTTCAACAGTCGGGCGTAAAGCGTGTGGTTTACCTCAGTAGCATTGGCGCTCATTTAGAGAAAGGCTCAGGTATCATTCTCGGTCATCATAAAGGAGAAGGTATCATGAATAATCTGTCAGATGTTGCCATCACCTTCATGCGCCCCGTTGCTTTCTACTACAATTTATATGGCTACGTAGAAATGATAAAGAACCAGGGCGTTATTGCGGCCAACTACGGTGCAGATGACAAAGACGTATGGGTTTCCCCCATAGATATTGCTGCTGCCATTGCTGAAGAATTTGAAACACCGCTTGTTGGTAGCAAAGTGCGGTATGTAGCAAGTGACGAACTTACAGGCAACGAAACTGCAGCTATTTTAGGTGCAGCTATTGGAAAGCCTGATTTGAAATGGATAATTATTCCCAGCGAACAAATGCAAAGTGGTCTGGAAGCGGCAGGGATGAACCCAAACATTGTTGCAGGTTTGGTTGAAATGTATGCCGGGGTTCATAGCGGCATATTTTTAGAGGATTATTACCGCAATAGACCGGCGGTTATGGGGAAAGTAAAGATGACAGATTTTGCTTCAGAATTTGCTGCTGCTTTTTAAAACCGATACATGACAAAAGAATTGGGACAAAGAAAAATCGCCGTGAATGTGATCGCCCTCGGAGCAATTGAAACGCATTTTGGTGATGCAGTGCGTGGAGATATTAACAGCTTTTTTGCCTCCCAAACAGCCCTAGTTCACGTCGGTATTACTGACGATATTGGCGGTGCCATCGTCGCTTTGTTTGAAGAAAACAGATGGGTCAATGCCCAGAGAATTGAAGTCTCTGGCGGTCAGTCTATCTAAATTTAAACTATCCTCAAAGGAAAATAACTATGTCGAACGTAAAGAATAAAATCATTGCCATTACTGGAGCCAGTAGCGGCATCGGTGAAGCCAGCGCTAAGTTGCTGGCAGAAAATGGGGCAAACGTTGTTCTGGGCGCACGACGCACCCAAAAGCTAGAAAAAATTGTCGAGGATATCCGCGCATCAGGTGGTACGGCAGAATTCAAAGCTGTGGATGTCAGCAATCGTGAGGATGTAAAAGCGTTCATTCACTTTGCCAAAGAAAAGTTTGGTCGCGTCGATGTCATCTTTAACAATGCAGGTGTAATGTCCCTATCCCCAATGAACGCTTTGAAAGTCGAGGAGTGGGACGACATGATTAATGTGAATATCCACGGCGTGTTGAATGGCATTGCTGCGGGTCTACCGATTATGGAAGCCCAGGGTGGCGGACAGTTTATCAATACTGCGTCCATCGCCGCGCATCAAGTGGGACCGACTTCTGCTGTCTACAGTGCCACTAAATATGCTGTTTGGGCGATATCTGAAGGACTGAGGCAGGAATCGAAAAATATCCGCGTAACTATAATATCTCCCGGTGTTGTTGAGACTGAACTAGGTTCGGATATTACGGATGATTCTTCAAAAGGCTTCTTGAAGGAACTCCGCAAAATATCTCTAACTGCGGATGCGATCGCTCGTGCTGTTCTCTACGCTGTGTCTCAACCGGATGATGTTGATGTCAATGAAATGATTGTCCGTCCGACAGCAAGCGCATTCTAACCATAGTTTGCACTTGCAATAAAAAGGAAAAAGCAAATGCAAAAAAATAACTCTCTCGAACTAAGCCGACCGATGCGTCTGTGTTATGGAAAGGCGATCCGCTCGTTCCTTGGTCATGCTGTCTTGGCATTCCGAAGGACATGGATTTCAGCCCCGTGATGCTGACGATGGGACGGCGAAATTTGACTTCTTCAGGCGTGGGAGATACGTATGAAACCCAGGAGATGCTGGATTTCTGTAGCAGATACAATATTTCAGCTAATGTTGAGGTCAACAGTCAAGAGTATTTATACTCTTGACTGTTAGTTGTAATGGTTTTTATGTATTTCTGGTGTTATTCTTGAGGTAAAAACTCCATTGGATTTACTGCTTCTTTGCCAGACATATGAATTTCAAAATGTAAATGTGGTTTTGCTGAAAATCCAGTACTACCCATTTGAGCAATGGTTTCACTTTGATGGACTTGCTGACCTGGCTTTACCAAAATCTTGCTAATATGACCGTAACGAGTCATGCTGCCATCTTGATGACGAATCTCTACAATGTTGCCGTAGCCACCGTTATTCCATCCCGCTTTTTCGATTATGCCATCTGCCGCTGCATAAATTGGCGTACCAACTAAGTTTGCAATGTCAATAGCTCGAATTTGTTGCTTATTTTGATCGTACTTCTTGCTAATAACACCTTTAGCAGGCACGATATATTTAACTGAGGTAGTTAAGTTTATACTCGGATTTGGTGGTAAGGGGTCGTCCGGTAAATCTGCAAGCGCTAGTGGTTGCAGTGCCAATGTTAGTAGCGTCGGTACAATGCCAAGTATGACTGATTTTGATTTGCTGAAAAGC
This sequence comes from Calothrix sp. OTE_75_metabat_31, assembly GCA_031379725.1. Lineage (GTDB taxonomy): Bacteria > Cyanobacteriota > Cyanobacteriia > Cyanobacteriales > Nostocaceae > JANNFJ01. The sequence goes on along the minus strand of JANNFJ010001338.1, from coordinate 3,539 downwards.
TTCATGGTACTGCTTAATCCTTTTGTATTAATTTAAACCAAGTTAAGCACAGTTTTTTATCATGGATACGCAAAATTGTTACTAGGGGGTTATTAACGCAAAATAACCCCTAGTAAAAATAAACGTAGGTTGGGTGTAGCGGCAGCGGAACCCAACAAAATAACATTACAGTTGGGTTTCACTCTGTTCTACCCAACCTACTTCTACTCCCTACCTTTGCATACTACGTGGGTCGAGTGCATCGCGTAAACCATCACCCAATAAGTTAAAAGCAAGCACTGTTAAAATAATTAACAATGCGGGTGGAGCAATTAGCCAAGGTTGCAGTACTAAAATTGAAGCATTGCTAGCCAGAGATAGCATATTACCCCAAGAAGGGTCGGGTTGCTGAATACCAACACCAATCAAACTCAACACTGATTCGGCTTCGATGAAACCGGGAATTGATAAAGTTGCAGCAATAATAATGTAAGTAGCGGTTTGGGGAAGAACGTGACGGATGATGATATATAAGGGTGTACCACCCATTGCCCTTGCAGCTTGAACAAATTCACGCTCTTTTATTGATAATACCTGCCCGCGAATTACCCGCGCTAAACCAGCCCAACGTATAAACGAGGTAATGATGGTAATCAATAAAAAGCGGTCGGTACTGCTCAATCCTGTAGGCAACACTGCTGCTAATGCCAATAGTAAATAGATGCTGGGAATCGTCATTAGCACTTCCACAAGCCGCATGATTACGCTATCCGTCCAACCTCCAAAATAGCCAGAAATCCCTCCAGCTAGCATACCCAAGGGGAAGGAAATAGCAACACCAATAATACCAATAAACAAGCTGATACGACCACCGTATAAAAGACGACTAAATTGGTCGCGTCCTTGGTCGTCAGTGCCGATAATATTAAGTTTGCCTTCGCCTGTGGTGCCAAATAAATGTAGATTTAGGGGAATACCAGGGAATATATCAACTTCGTCCCATTTCGGTGGTAAAGGTAAACTGAGCTTGAATAACCGATATTCCGGTCCTTGAGCGAAAAGCCTAATGGGTGAAGGCTTTTTGAAGTCTACCAATATTTGGCGTGAACCTGTATTTAAATCGGTTTTTCCTTGGGTTGTTGGGTAGACGTGGGGACCGATAAATTGACCAGATTGATTTGCCCAGTAAATTTTAGTAGGTGGAAGTAGCGAACCGTTGGGTTGTGAGTCGTAAGCACTATAGGGTGCAACAAAATCGGCTGCAATTACTGATATGTAGAAGACTAATAACAATATTGCCCCAAATTTCGCCAAAGGATTTTTCTTTACTCGTTGCCACCAATCCATAATTTATTAAGTAATAAGTTATATAAGTTAATAGATAATAGTCAGCGGTTGACGATAAATTGTCAATCGTCAACAATCTTTACTTTTAACTGGCAATTTAAAAATATCTAATTTTGTAGTAACGCACCACGATATCCTTCGACTACGACCAAGATGGTGCGTTACGCAGGGCTAACGCACCCTACGTATTTAAAAATATTTAATTCTGTAGGGTGTGTTAGACGTAAGTCGTAACGCACCACCATACCCTTCGACTACGACCAAGATGGTGCGTTACGCAGGGCTAACGCACCCTACGGATTATGCGTGAAGTCGTTCAACTAGATATAGTCGTTCTTCAATTTGCCTTTCGTGTTCGACTACAAACACGTTGGAATATAAATTTGCCATAATTTGCTTACCTTGCTGTGTCAACGACAAATAACGTAACCCATCCTGAATATAAGGATAAACACCATTCCAATAAAACTTGGCATAATTTTTGCGTAAATCGGCAGGAGTTTGATATCCTAAAATCTTGTTCATCCCAGTTTCTTCAAATTCGTAGAACAAAGACGTAATTTTCTTTAAATACCGAGGGTCGCTTAATTGTCCAATTAGGTCGGCGGCACGTACCAATCCAGCAAAACTTTCTGTACCTTGATGGTCTTCTGCTGCGGGTACAGGGAACCTTGTTAGCTCAATATTACTCTTAATTACTTCGGCATCGATTAATTTGTGACCTCCAAATCGTTCATCGATGAATAACTTGGCACGGTCTACATGGTACGGTGTCAAACTTGCATCTGAAGCACCCGGTGCTAAGGAAATCATCTTCGGGTCTTTGCCTGTTGCATACAAACCTTCGATTTCAAGGTCTTGACGACACACGCCTTTAACATAGCCGATATCATGACACAATAACGAGATTATACAGTGCAGCCAGTCTTCGCTCGATACTCCACCTTCGCGGATGTGCTTACCGCGTAAGATTTCTTGTCCTACCAGTGTTACTAATATTGAGTGTTCCACATTGTGATACAAAGCATCACTATTGGCAATATTTTCCATAGCCATATTGCCAGCCCAGGCAATAATATCTTGGTAATCGTTCTTGAGACAGCCGTAAGTACGTCGATATCCTTCCCGAATCTGACCGACAAATGCATCAATTAATATTTCTGTTGTATTGAACATAGGGGTTACTTAGTAAATAACAAATATTTATCGGTTTTTTGAAACTTGCATTTTTTTAGCTTCAACAACGATGAGTTCGAGGGTCGAGTTGATTTTCCCTCGTATTTTCTGCACGTACAGACCAGAAAATTTTTTTTACCTCTATCACAGGATATGCTATGCCTTCTGGTAGATGCAAAGTTTTTAGATTCGCGTAAGGTGTAAAGTCCAGCCCACAATTAATAATTCAGGGTTAGAAATCATACCATGAGTTTAAACGTTTTAAAGAAGGTAGGGAGTTGGGAAGAAAAAGACTCTCAGGGTTCCTACTCCCTATTCTTCCTAAAGCAGAAGTCAATTAAATAAGTCATAGTTAAAATAAAGTAATTATTATCAAGTTTTTTTAAGCAAAACTGCGTAATCGTGGCTGGGTGGAAACTGGAGGAATAGCTGTGGGTGATGAAAGTTTTTCCGATTTAGAGGTCGAAAAATCGGTATCAGATGACGATACCGAATGGGAAGAACGAAAACCGAAACGACAACGAAAATGGTTGACACCGCTGTTGTTGGGTACTGGTTTGGGAATTGCTGTCGCACTGGGAGGAATGCAAGTACTCAGTCAACGTCCAGCAACAACAAAAACCGCAACATCAAACCAAGCAGTGAAGGTTGCGCCTTCGATGACTGTGACTGTTGCTGCTGCGGAAAGTACAAGTATTGGACGCACCCTGATTACAACTGGTAGCGTTGCCGCACAGGATTTAACTCCGGTGTTACCGCAGGCAAATGGTTTACTAGTTAAGCAAGTTCTAGTGGATGTAGGTACTTATGTTAAAGCTGGTCAAGTTCTGGCAGTACTCGACAACTCGCTATTACAAGACCAAATTCGTCAAGCTAAAGCTGATGTGGAATCGAAGCAAGCTGATGTTTCATCGAAACAGGCTGATTTATTATCAAGACAAGCAGCTTTAGAATCGAGTAAAGCAGGGGTTGCATCAAGTCAAGCAATTGTCCAGCAAAGACAGGCTGACCTAGCGCAAGCTAGAGCGAGATTGGTG
>JANNFJ010001311.1:0-6439 GCA_031379725.1 Calothrix sp. OTE_75_metabat_31 | reverse complement strand
CATTTTGGATAATTTCAGATGTGACGGGTAATTGAAATACACTCAACCTTGCTAAAAATTCCCTTTCCCCCTCTTTTAACCCACTCAACAATGTCTGTGCTAAAATATTTTCCAGAAATTCTTGCTGCTTCCCTTCCAACTTCGTCAACAACTCATCTCCAGCTATCCCCGGTTGCTTCACCACATCCAGCAACCACTTCAATAACCTGGGATTTCCGTCAGCAATTTTAATTATCCTATTTTTGCGTACCTGTTCCTTAACTCCCTCATCCAAATCGCGATAAATCTTATCAATCTCACACTTCCCCATCCCTGCTAAACTTTCCACATACAATTTATGGGGAGGTAAAGTATTTTCCTGGAGATAGCGACAGGTGACAATCAATCGACTTTCAGCCTGATTCTCATCCAAAGCTGCACAAATCGCTTCCAAAACTTGATAAGCAGCAGTTGTCATCCGCAAACTACCATCTTCTATATTCCCTTGGGGAAAATTCTGCTCGAAGTCATCCAAAACCAACAATAAAGGTTTGTCGTGCTGCGTTTCAATTTCCTCAAAAAAGTTCTGTAATCTCCCTTTTAAGCTGACTTCCGGTTCATTCAATACTTTCCCCAAACCAAACCGCTCATATTTACTGGCTAATTTCCTAATTAACCCCACTTCATCCACCACACCAACCAACACAACCCGCTCAAAATTCTCCCGTTGTGACTGTACCCGCATACATAACCTTGCTGCCAGGGAACTTTTACCCAATCCCCCCATCCCAGCAATAAATACACCTACCTCGTCGCTAGTTTCCCGTAACGCTTTCAAACACCTTTGCAGAGCTTTTCTGCGTCCAACAAATTCCCCACTGCTGGCAACTCTAACAATATTATTATCATCCAAAAATTCCGTTTCGGGTGGTTTAAACTTCCGCTTTTCCCGTCCCTTGGTTTTCAACGGTGTCACTAAACCTGAAATATTCTGCGTATCCCGATATATCCGCAGTAAATGCCCATCGGGACATTTTTGTGCAATCATTTCCTGATGCACAGCAATTATCGCATTTTCAACCTTTTCACCTGTCGCCAAAGCTTGGTACAATGCCTGTGCGGCAATAATACCTGTCCTGTCATACACTGGACGTGCCCATCCTAATACTACACCCGCACCCGCTTTCACTAAAGCTTGTGCCATCGACGGAACAGTTCCCCCGTTTGCCAATTGTCCGGTGTGACAACCAGAGAGAAAAATTACCCGTGGAAACCGATTTTTGAAAGCTTTTCCTAAATCTTCCGCAGTTGTAAATACAACATTGCCAAAATCATCCTCGGTAATAAAATAAGGTGTACCATCTTTAATCACACCATGTCCGGTGAGATGAAATACATCAAAATAATCTGCTGAGTAAGATTGAACCAAATTTTTTAATTCCGCGACCGAACCGCTTTCTTCCACTACTAAAGCTAAAGGTTGGTCTTTTGTCGCTGCTAAAATCTTCGCTTCTTCCCGCTCGAATTGTAGCGCTGCAACACCTGGGTGTTCTGGGGAAGTTGCCATAAAAATCAAACGCAACGGACGATTTTGGGCTGTAAGATTATTTTGGTTATTACTTTGACGCTGCTGAACGGAACGTACAGGTAAAACATTAGCTTCTAAAAGTAAAAACCCGGAACCATCGTGTAACAATTCCCAAGGCAAATGTGCTAAACCTAACGCAACTTTCTGAGTTTGCGGGTTTAAAGCTTGTGCATCACTGGTTTGAATTAAATCGAGATAAATTCGACTTTCACTATCTTCCTCTAAACCCCGACGCAACCACCCTTCCTTCCCATCCAACCATTGATACAACTCCCATCCGATTTTCTTCAACTCTGCGGGTGTATTAAAATTTTGGGTGTAGTATTTTTCCTCGCACAAATTAATTAGTGTCATCAAAACATTTGCATCCAAGCGACGAGTACCATAACTACAGCGCAATTTAAAGGTTTGATTTTGACACAGAGCAAAGGAGAAGGTAAGAGGCATGTTGGGAAGGTACAACTTTTAGGTAGATTATACTTATCTCCACCGTGTTACTACTTAATTCCGGGAACTCATCTTATAAATGTAAATGTTCGTAATTAGGCTTTAGCTTGCCAAAATTATAGGCTAAAGCCCAGCTATTGTACATTATTTGTGGTATTTTTAGCTAATTCCCTGATCTTGATATCAAGTTTGGCTACCACTATCTCAGAGAAATTACATAAACTTTATTTTTATCTCATAATTGCCTGATATTTTTTTGCTATGATTACCATATTGCAAACATTAAGTTTGCTCCTCACACCACACCAAAGCTTCCCAGTCTGTCAGAGATGGGGAGCTTTTTTTTATTTCTGTGCAGCGACGGGGTAGTTATACTCCTAACGGTTAGCTATAGGACAATACGCTTGGTGTTAAGGCTTGTAGAGACGTTACATGTAACGTCTCTACAAGCATTTCAAGGGCATTTATGGTTTTAACTGAACCGTATTGAGCTATAGGAATCCGGTTTGATTTTTGTTGGTGTAGCCTGCGCTACCCTACACAGAACGCCAAGGGCGAATGCGCTTAAAGATACGTAGGGTGTGTTTAGCGCTCTTGGTAAGGCACCAAACCCTTAAAAATGGTGCGTTACGACTTTCGTCTAACGCACCCTACAATACCTAACCTTGTTCAAAAATTAAATATGAGTCCTATATCTGGAAGAAATCGTTCTTCTTTTACTTTTAAATTAAAAGCGTCAGTAGCTCGTTTTAGTGTTGTGAATTGACTGTAAGACATTTTATTTTATACCTTTCTTATTATCGGACAGGCGAGACGCCGATCCTACGATGATGCTACTTCCTCTAGTTTCGCAACAACTCGCTCCAATTCCTCACCGAGAAAACCGTAACCAACTTCTTGATGCGCTGCCAAAAAACTGCGGTAAAACCATAGTGTCCCTTCTTTACCACCTTTGAACTTATTCCAAACAGCCTCATCAATACGATACCAATCTGCCAAAATCGAACGAGTATTGTGTAATTTGTCAGCGAGGGAAACCCGGCGTACTTCCACCGAAGCAACACGGATATGCTCAATATAGCGTTGTTTGCGCTCCTTCCAAGGTGGTTTCGGAATCACTTCTGAGTCAGTACATCCATCGACAATAGCTACCACCTTCTCGCCAAATTTTTGACGAATTTCCTCGCGGGTTTTTGCCCCACCTTGGTCTTCAATGGCATCATGAAGCAAAGCTGCGATCGCTTCTTCTTCAGTTCCCCCGTCTTCTAATACTAATGCCGCTACACTTAGCAAATGGCTAATGTATGGAACATTGCTACCTTTTCGCACTTGAGTCGCATGGAGTTGATTTGCATAAACCAGCGCAGACTCAAACTGCGAACCTAATTTAGGATTATTGCTCATTACTGAAATCTTGTTTACTGCAACTCTAAGTTAACAACATACCTGGAAATATCTATTTCCAATCACATTTACGGCTTGAAGTCATAAGTGCCATATTCCGGGCAAATGAAAAATCCCCAGAACTTGTAAATATCAGCCTCTGTTGTAGATACCCAAAAAAACATAAACTTTTTGATGGTGAAAACAACCATCCGCGAGGTTTTTATGGCTCAGTTTATGTTCGTTACCGATTTAGATAATACCCTTGTTGACCACAGCGACCCAGACAATCAAGCCTTAAAAGAACTTAACCATAGACTTTCCGGGCATCGTCAACAATATGGCTCGAAAATTGTTTATGCAACAGGGCGTTCACTTGTACTATACAATAAACTCGCGTCCGAGAAAAATCTCATCGAACCGGATGCATTAGTTGTTTCTGTAGGTACGGAAATCTATACAAACAATAGAAATACTCCCGATGAAGATTGGGCAGCACAAATTGCACCTGGATGGAACCGTGCGACTGTGGTAACAATTGCAGATAAGTTTCGTGAATTAAAACCGCAGCCAGATTCGGAACAGCGTCCTTTTAAAGTTAGTTTTTTCCTGGAGGAATCGGATTCAGAAAGAATTTTAAAAAAAGTTGAGTCAGAATTGCAAAAATGTGGTTTAAATATAAAGTTAATCTACAGTAGCGGAATTGACCTTGACGTTGTGCCTCGTCACAGCGACAAAGGTATGGCTATGCAATTTTTGCGTCAAAAGTGGAAATTTGTAGCCGAACAAACCGTTGCTTGTGGTGATTCTGGTAATGATATTGCATTGTTTGCTGCTGGCAATGAGCGAGGGATTATTGTCGGGAATGCCCGTCCTGAGTTATTACAGTGGCACAATCAACATCCTGACCAAAATCGCTACCTGGCAAATAATATTTGTTCGGGGGGGATTTTAGAAGGTTTGAAACATTTTGGTTTCTTAGAATGATCAGCTATTTAAAAGGGATTGTCGCTGGTGTCCAAAGTACAGGTAATCGTCACATCCTCACTCTCGAAGTGACTGGTATCGGTTACGATTTGCAAATTCCCGGTAGGTTGGCAAGACAATTGCCAGCTTCGGGGGAGACCGTGCAAATCTTCACCCATTACCAAGTCCGTGAGGAAGTGCCGTTACTATACGGTTTAGGTTCACCATCCGAACGGGATTTATTCCGGCATTTGTTGGCAGTTAGCGGAATTGGTGCCGCTTTGGCGATCGCATTACTCGATACACTCGAAGTACCGGAGTTAGTACAAGCAATTGTGACAGCTAATGTCCAATTGATTATTCAAACTCCTGGTGTGGGCAAAAAAACCGCCGAACGCATTTGTTTGGAACTCAAGAGCAAATTAATCGAATGGCGCAAAACGGCTGGCTTCTTCGTGGCTACAGGCGGGCCTGCACCTAGTATCCTGGAAGAAGTCCAGAGTACGCTTTTAGCTTTGGGCTATACTGCTGCCGAAGTTAGCCATGCTTTGCATTTCGTCTCCGAGGACATCGGTCTAACCAAAGATGCCTTCGTCGAGGACTGGATTCGCCAAGCGATCGCTCATTTAAGTAGTACTGAAGTACCATGAATTCATTATAGGGTTTTGATTGCCTGCTGCCAAGTTATCCAAGGTCATCTACTTTTAAATTTTATTAATTCTTCCCCTATACCACTCCTACAATTCATCTGTGCCTAACAACCCCTACACTTGGTTAGAAGATTCCCTATCAACGATTCACCGCGCCGACTGGTATCGTTCGGTACAAGCCATCCAGGGGCTTGCTGGTGCAGTGGTGGTTGTAGACGGGCGCGAGGTAATAAATTTTGCCAGTAATGATTACTTAGGGCTGGCGGGAGACGAACGTTTAATAGCAGCAGCAACCAAAGCCATTCACGAATTTGGTACGGGTAGTACGGGTTCGCGGTTACTCAGTGGGCATCGGCAATTGCACCGAGATTTGGAGAATGCGATCGCATCCCTGAAACAAACCGAAGATGCTATCGTTTTTAGTTCTGGTTATCTTGCTAATATCGGCACGATTTCGGCTTTAGTCGGCAAGCGTGACTTAATTTTATCCGACCAATACAACCATTCGAGCCTCAAAAATGGGGCAATCCTCAGCGGTGCAACTACCATTGAATACCCGCATTGCGATATCGAAGCTTTAAAAAATCAACTTCATCAAAGTCAAAATTACCGTCGTACTTTAATTATCACTGATAGTGTTTTTAGCATGGATGGTGATTTGTGCCCTTTACCCCAGCTTCTTGACGCTTCCGAAGAATTTGGCTGTATGTTACTAGTCGATGAAGCACATGCTACGGGAGTATTAGGGGAAAATGGTGCAGGTTGCGTCGAATATTTTGGCTGTACAGGTAGACCATTGATTCAAATGGGAACTTTGAGTAAAGCTTTAGCTTCTTTGGGTGGATACGTTACAGGCAGCGCTACCCTCATCGATTTTTTACGAAATCGTGCCCCCAGTTGGATTTACACCACAGCACTCTCACCCGCAGACACAGCAGCAGCGTTAACAGCAATCAATATAGTTAAGCACGAACCGCAGCGCCGAAGGCAATTATTGCAAAATGTCGAATATTTGAAAGAATTAATGCAGAAGCATTTACCAAACCTACAAATATTACCTTCCTCTTCACCCATATTATGCTTCCAACTCGCAACTGCAGCACATGCATTAAAAGCCGGAAAATCTCTGAAGGAAGCAGGTATTTTTGCCCCCGCAATTCGTCCCCCCACAGTCCCAACAAGTCGCATTCGCATCTGTGTTATGGCAACGCATGAACAGGCACATATTGAGCAATTAGTTACAGCACTTAATAATATTTAATATGCTTTAATTTAGCGCTTCGTTTCTATCTCCAAAATTTAAGTAAATTATAATTTATTTAACTCATTACAATAAGCAATAAGTTTAAAATATGAATATATAGGAATCCGGTTTGATTTTTCAATAAGATCAGGTATTGTAGGGTGCGTTAGACGCAAGTCGTAA
>JANNFJ010001293.1:0-3205 GCA_031379725.1 Calothrix sp. OTE_75_metabat_31 | reverse complement strand
ATACCGGGTTTCTAGACCCTTCGACTATCCCCGAATAATATTGAGTCGGTATTCTGCAATACCTTTTTTTTTTGTTATTTGAGTTATCGTATTGCCCATTTATAAAAAAAGGTTTGTTTTAATCTAAAAATGGAAAATTATTTGCCAGTAATCCAATTATCAATTCTTTGTAAAACTGTGCCATTTTTAAAACTGAACACTCCGACTTGACTGTAGTTAAAAACTCATGTTATTCGCTTTATTTAAAGTATTTTTTAAGTATAATCGGTATGAGCAAAATTATTTTTTTATAGATGTATAGCATCAATTAAAAATCTTTATTTTGTTTTTAAATAATGACTAAGTGAGGAACAGAATATATAAAAATAATTTCTATATAAATAACAGATGTTAAATAAAAAGTAAAAGTAGTAGCTTATGAATAATCACGGGCATTACCGTTTCAAGATTGCTGCTTTCATAGTTTCCGGTATTACCGCAAGTCTGTCTGTATGCTCGTTCACTTGTACATCAGCTTTTGGTCAAACTACTTTTCATGATGTTAAATCTAACTACTGGGCAGCAGGTTTCATTAAAGAATTAACACAGCGACAGATTATCACTGGATTTCCTGACGGTTCCTTCCGTCCAGAAGAAGCAGTAACCCGCGCTCAATTTGCTGCTATGATATCTAAGGCTTTTAAAAAAGCCCCGCAGCGGCAGACAGTTAAGTTTGTTGACGTGCCGAGTAAACATTGGGCATTAAATGCTATTGATAATGCGTATACAACAAATTTCTTAGCTAGGTATCCTAACAATCGCTTCAAGCCTAATCAAAATATTCCTCGTCAGAGGTTACTGGTTTCCCTCATCAGTGGTTTGCAGTCTACTCCTAGTAATAGTAGTAATGGTATTTTAAAATACTATAACGTTCCTTCAGGTATGACTGGTTATACAAAAAAGCAGATTATAGTTGACCATCCAAACGTCAAATTTATCGATTTAAATCCAACTGCAACCCGCGCACAAGCAGCAGCTTTAATTTATCAAGCTTTAATTAGTAGCAATCAAGTATCGACAATTAAAGGGCTTTTAAATTAAAGAAATCTCTGATTCTTTGTGAAGAAAGGCGGAGTAAGGGTAAAGGCATTTATATTCCTTTACCTATTTTTAGGTAATATTTAAAAAAACAGAGATGCTTTTCTTGTAAGGTAATTTTGCGTCTCCACAAGCATTTTAGATAATGTATAGTTCCGGCATCAGAGATGTTTATTATTGGTTTTTATCCACTTAAATAGATATTTAAGTATATTTGCTTAATAATAGACATAATGCAGGCAGTTAAGTGAAATAAATCAGTGAAACTGCTCTGGAATTTGAAGTATAAATGAAGTTAAATTACTATTGTTAGGCAGTCAGGTGACTCCTTTAAATATCATCTACCTTAGTATTAACTCTGTTCCTATGGAAACTAGGGAAACTATAGATTTAGATTTTCAAAAATTATGGTGCGTTATCAAACGACGTTATCTACCAGCTACAGGTATATTTAGTTGTGTTTTAGGTGTTTTTATAGTGCTTGCTTCATTGCAAAAGCCAAGTTATGAAGCAGAAGGGAAAATCTTAGTAAAAAAAATCAATCAAACTTCTGCCTTGACAGGATTAGGTGGACAGATAGGACAGTTGGAAAGTTTAGATGTCAAAAGTAGTCCTATAAGTACGGAAATGGAAATAATACGTTCCATACCGATTCTGCAAGATACAATCAAAACTCTTAATCTTAAGGATAAAAAGGGTGTATTAATTGAAGCAGAAACGCTTGCTACAAAAATTAAAGTAAAAGCCATTCCTGCAACAGATATTATTCAACTTTCCTATGAAAGTAGAAACTTTGATGAAGCTGCTGCTGTTGTTGATAAGTTAATGAACCTATATATAGAAAATAATGTACTCAACAACCGAACTGCGGCAACAACAGCAGGTGAATTCATTGCCAGACAATTACCTGAAATTGAAACTAATGTTCGTCAGGCAGAAGTCTCTTTACGTCGTTTCAAAGAGAAGAATCAGATTACTATACTCGATGAAGAATTAAAATTAGCAGTAGCAAATATCCAAGATATTGACAATAAAATTAATGAAACGCAAACAGCTTTAGCAGATGCAATTAGTCGTTCGACTAGCTTGCAGCAAAAAGTTGGGATGAGTTCCCAATTAGCGACAGATGTTGATTCTCTCAACCGTTCGGCTGGAGTGCAAAAACTACTAGAAGAGTTTCAACAGGTAGAAAGTCAGCTAGCTACTCAACAAACTAGTTTGTTAGAAACCCACCCAGTAATACAGAATCTCAAAGCAAAACGAGATGCTCTCAAAGCTTTGCTTGAAAAGCGTATACAAGGTTTTATTGGAAGTGAAGCGCAATTGAACGGACATTTAGAAACAGGATTAGTTAAGCAACAATTGACTTTAGATTTAGCCAAATCAGAAGTAGAACGTTTGGCTTTTCAAAGTCAGCTTGAAGAGTTATCTAAATCTAAATTCGCTTACAAAAAACGTATTAATAACCTTCCAAAATTAGAGCAAGAGCAACGCGAATTACAGCGACAACTACAAGCTGCACAATCTACCTATGAAACTCTGCTCCAAAAATTACAAGAGGTTCGAGTTGCCGAAAATCAAAATATGGGTAATGTTCGTATTATTGAAGATGCTCTAGTTTCTAAAAAACCTGCAACCACAAAAAAACTTATCTTTATTATTTTGGGCAGTTTAGTAGGTACTTTGCTTGCGACTTCAACTATAGTAATTTTAGAAATTAAAGATAAATCGATTAAGCGACTTAAGGAAATTAAAGAGTTATTTGGATACACCTTAGTTGGTGTCATTCCTTCCTTGAGTAAAAAGGCTATTCCTCGACGTAAAGATACAGAGTGGACAGTTCCAGAAATACTTGCTAGAGATAATCCTGGTTTACCTATTGCTCAAGCATATCAAATACTACAAGCAAATCTAAAATTTCTCAGCACCGATATAGTGCTTCGTGCGATCGCAGTTACAAGTTCGCTTCCCAAGGAGGGTAAAAGTACTGTTTCTGCAAATTTAGCGGCAGCAATGGCTCAACTAGGACGTAAAGTACTGCTAATCGATGCTGATATGCACCACTCGTTGCAGCACCATATCTGGGATTTAACTAATGTAATTGGTCTGAGTGATGTAATCATTGGTC
>JANNFJ010001207.1:0-6841 GCA_031379725.1 Calothrix sp. OTE_75_metabat_31 | reverse complement strand
AATTTTGGTTAAGTCCCTCTAATGCTTGCTTCTGACGCTTCAAATCTTCGTGCAATTGATATAGTCTTAATCCGGCACGCACTCGCGCTTTCAGTTCGTTCATTTCAATTGGCTTGGACAGAAATTCATCTGCACCTGCATCCAAACCTTTAATTCGATCTTTTTCTTCTCCTGGTTGTGCCCCTTTGGCAGTTAACAAAATGAAAAAAGTTGTCGCTAATTCTGGTTCTAATTTAATGCGACGACATACTTCTAATCCATCGGTATTTGACATCATCCAGTCACAAATAATTAATGCTGGATATATTTTAAGTGCATAGGCAATTCCATCTTCTCCGTTATTTGTTACAGTGACTTCATAACCTTGATTTTCAAGAGTTCGTTTGAGAACAGTCCGCACGATTGGGTCATCATCAATCACTAAGATTTTAAACATATAAAAATTATTGAAACCTTGAAATTATTGTCTAAAATTTTTAGAATAAAAATTTTGCATGGGAATGAATAAGGTTGCAGCTAATTTAATTTTCAAAGCATAGCATTTTTAGCCCAAATACTGCTATGGATAATAGCCTCTACGATTATATCTACAGCAATTTTGCTGAAGGTACAACACATCAAGAAAGATGCAGGTGCAACGCTTTGCTACTGTTATATAGTCTATTCTATTTAGCTGTTATCTGCTATATTTATTTCACTACTATCCCTACAAAAATATTTAAATTTGTGTATTCGTAAATGATTGTTTTGTCTATTTTGATTGCAAAACACGGTTTTTCAATAAATACATGTTAAAACGTAGTTATTTAATTCCCATATATATTTTTTGACGTTATTAGTACAAATACTCTATCCTATTTAGTCAAATATTTGTCATTAATTTAGATAAATATATTTATTAAATTAGCGGATAATGTTATAGGTAAAAGCATAGAATGAAGATAGCAGCACTTCCAGAAAACGAAACCCAGAGAGTCCAAGCATTATTAGAGTATAAAATTCTTGATACCCCAAACGAAGCTGCGTTTGATGACTTGACCAAATTAGCCGCATATATTTGTCAAGTACCAATTGCCTCAATCAGTTTAGTCGATATTAAACGTCAATGGTTCAAATCTAAAATTGGTTTAAATATACGAGAGACATCTCGTGACTTAGCATTTTGCTCTTATACAATTTTACAGAAAGATATTTTAATTATCCCTGATGCGACTGCCGATGAGCGATTTGTTCGGAATCCATTAGTTATCAACGAACCGTATATTCGTTTCTATGTAGGCGTACCGCTTATAAATCCGGAAGGTTATGCATTGGGAACGCTGTGTATAATTGACCGAGTAAGAAGAGAACTGACCGCAGAACAGTTGGATTCATTGCGTGCGATCGCACGACAAATTACTAAGCTGTTAGAGTTGCGACGTGCAGGTGCAAATATTGAACTACCAACTAATACAGTTCAGCTAAAGCGTAAGATTCGCAAGCAATTTTTTAAACAAATTGGTAGTGGATTTATATTAGCATCAGCAATCCTAGTCTTAACTGGTGCAATCTCTTATAAAAATACACGATTTTTTATGGGTATTATTGCTCAAGAAAATATTACTCAAGAAAAAATCAGAGTCCAAGAAAGATTATTATTTTACCTTGAAGAAGTAGAAGCAGAATACAATAGCTATATTAGCACAGGAGATATACGTTATTTTGAATCATACCAAATTGCTATTAGGAATATTCAACCAGTAATTGGGCAACTTAAACAGATAACTCAAGAAAAATCGGAAATTGAAGTACTTGAATCTTTCATAGCAATAAAAATTGTTGAAATTGACGAAACTATTAAATTACAAAAAAGTAAAGGGTATAATACAGCATTACAAGTATTTATAAAAAATAAATATACACAAAAACCGAGAGTCAATATTTACAGTATTGTCAGCGAAATGAAGTTAAAAGAAACAAATAGACTTCAACAACAATCTGCAATAATCAAGAAAAGCTCACGTTATACAATTGCAATACTTGGATTTGCTATTTTTCTAAGTTGGATAGTTTTAACATTTGTCTATTACCAAATTTATTGTGAATTTGCAGAACGTAAACGTGCTAAAGAAAAACTAGATAGAGAACGTAATTTTATTTCTACTGTTCTTGATACTGCAAACGCATTAGTTATTGTCCTTAACACCAGCAGGCAAATAATTCGATTGAATAAAGCTTGTGAAAAAGTAATGGGTTACTCTTTTGATGAAGTTAAAGGTAGAAATTTTTACCAAGTATATTTATTTCCTAGAGAAGCAGCATTTGAACTTAGTTCTGAAGAAATATATAACAGTAGCAGTTTAGATAATTATGAAAACTACTGGATTTGTAAAGATGATAGTAGACGTTTAATTGCATGGTCAAACACTATTTTGCGAGATAATGAAGGGAGTGATGAATATACAATTATTACTGGAATTGATATTACAAAACGTCATCGTGCTGAACAAAATTTAACCGCACAGTATGCAACAACATGCTCAATAGCAGAGTCAATTACTATTAATGAAGCTATACCTCGTATTTTGCGTGGGATATGTGAAAGTTTAGCATGGGATTGGAGCGAATTTTGGCTAGTCGATGAACAAGATAACATACTACGATGTCTTGATATTTGGCACAGCGTCGAATCACTTGTTAGCGAATTCGAGATATTAAGTAAAAAAACAACTTTTGCTTTAGGAGTTGGTTTACCTGGTCGTGCATGGGAAACTACCGAACCAATTTGGATGACTGATATTCTCCAAGAAGCAAATTTTCTTCGTACAGAATTTGCAACTCAAGTAGGATTGCACACAGCCTTTGCGTTTCCAGTTTATAGCGGAAGTAAAATCTTCGGTATTATGACTTTCTTCAGTCAGGAAATTAAACAACCTGATAGCGAATTAATTACAATGATGATTAGCTCGGTAGGCAATCAAATCGGTCAGTTTATTAATCGCAAACAAGCCGAAAAAGAACTCCAACGTCAAAATTTAAAACTACAGCTTTTGGCTGATATTAGCCTCAAAATTCGTCAATCTCTACAGATTGATGAAATTATTCAAACGAGCGTTACAGAAGTACAAAAACTTTTACATGCAGACCGCGTATTAATTCTACGTCTACAAGCAGATAATAACTTGACAACAGTAAAAGAAGCTGTGCTTCCAGGTTTACCAACTGTTTTTGGAAAAAATATTAATGATACTTGTTTCCAAGAAGCTTATATTGATAAATATCGGCAGGGTCAGATTACCGCTATTAATGATATCGAGCAATCTAATATTCAAACTTGTCATATTGAATTTTTACAACAATTTGCAGTTAAAGCAAATCTGGTTGTCCCAATTTTTTTACAGAATAAACTATGGGGTTTATTAATCGCTCATCAATGCAACGGCCCCCGTCAGTGGACAAGCTGGGAAACAGAGCTTTTACAGCAATTATCAGACCAAGTTGGCATTGCTTTAGCTCAAGCTGAGTTACTCGAAGCCGAAACTAATCAACGTCAAGAACTTGAAGCTGCTCGTCGTCAAGCTGAACAAGCATCTGAAGCTAAAAGTTTCTTTTTGGCAAATATGAGCCACGAAATTCGGACTCCAATGAATGCAGTTTTGGGAATGACAGGATTGTTATTAGAAAGCTCTTTAACTGTAGAACAGCGAGATTTTATCGAAACTATTCGCATTAGTGGAGATGCATTATTAACATTGATTAATGAAATTTTAGACCTATCAAAATTAGAAGCAGGGGAAATTATGATAGAATCCCTTGATTTCGATTTATCTAGTTGTATTGAAGAAGTGTTAGATTTACTAGCACCCCAAGCTCATAAAAAAGGATTAGAAATTGGAGCCTTAATTGACCCTGATGTACCTATATTTATTCAAGGTGATGGCAGTCGCTTGCGGCAAATTTTAATGAATTTAACTGGTAATGCAATTAAATTTACTAGCATTGGAGAAATTGTTGTACAGGTAGAGTTATTATCAGAAAATTCAACTGAAACGACAATTATGTTTACTATTAAAGATACTGGACTTGGGATTACAATTGAAAACCAATTTAAGCTTTTTACTCCATTTACCCAGGTAGACGCTTCAACTACGCGCCAGTATGGAGGTACTGGTTTGGGACTAGCAATTTGCAAACAACTAGTAACTCGAATGGGAGGAGAAATTGGTGTTGAAAGTGAGTTAGGAAAAGGTTCAAAATTCTGGTTTAAAATTACTTTTCTAAAACAACTTAATCCTATTACATCTAAATCATCTGTAGATAGCGAAGTATTAGTAAATCGGCGTTTGTTAGTAGTTGATGATAACGCTACCAATCGAAAAATTGTTTATCATCAAGCAACCCGTTGGGGGATGCAAGTAGACCAAGCAGAAAGTGCGGTCGTAGCTCTTGAAGCACTTGAGAATGCTGCACAGCAAGGTATTCCCTACGACGTTGCTTTAATTGATATGCAAATGTCCGAAATCGACGGTATGACGCTAGGCGAAAAAATTAAAGCCAATTCAGTAATTTCGGAAATTCTCTTAATTATGCTGACCTCAACAAATCACCGAGATGAAATACAAAGGGCGCTTAATATTGGATTTTCAGCCTACTTGGTTAAACCCGTAAAGCCATCACGTCTTTTTAATAATATTATGAATGTTTTAGAAACTAAAATTGAGCTAGATACTAATCATATTTCTTTTAATATTGATTACTCTCAAGGCGCATTACCTAATCTAACAACTAAATCAAAGTTAAGAATTTTGGTAGCAGAAGATAGTTTAGTCAATCAGAAAGTTGCATTAAAGCAGCTACAAAATTTGGGCTATAATGCAGATGTGGCTGCTAACGGACAAGAAGTTTTACAATTATTAGAAAAAATTCCTTACGACATAATTTTAATGGACTGTCAAATGCCTGTTCTCGACGGTTTTAGTGCTACAAAAGAAATCCATCGTTGGGACGAAAGTACATTCGTTCTTGGTCATCGTCCTGTGGTGATTGCAATGACAGCCAATGCCATGAAAGAAGACCAGCAAAGATGTCTTGATGTAGGTATGGATGACTATATTAGTAAGCCTGTATCAAAAGATAGATTAGCCGCTGTGTTAGAGATTTGGAGTCAGCGTATATCCCAAACCGAGCGAGCATCTGCATCTGAGCAAATAGCTATTTCAGTTATAGATACTAATAGTATAGATGCTGTAATTGATTGGCAACACTTACATCAACTATCAGAGAATAATCGAGAATTTGAATTAGAACTGTTGGAGATGTTTGTAGCAGATGCAACTGAGCATATTGAAATGGCTAAGAATGCGTTTTGCGTCTCATACAGTAGCGAAGCGATCGCATCCGACAATTTCGAGGAAATAAAGCGACAGGCACATCATCTCAAAGGTTCAAGTGCCAACGTAGGAGCGACAACCATGCATGTAGCTGCTAATCAGCTTGAACAACTTGCTGACCAATCTGACCTTACTGGTTTTGCTGAATTAATTTTAGAACTAGAGAAATCTGTCAAGCAAATTAAACAATTCTTAAGCAAATCCCCTCCCGTAGGATAGGCATCTTGCCTGTCCTTTATTACTCTTGCCTGTCCTTTAAGTCCTTTGGCTGCCCCATCAAATTAATAATCGCATTGAAAACAAAAATATCCATCAAAATATACATAAATCAAATCTGTTCCCAAACACAAACGCACTCATCACCCCTTCATACTCAGAATATAAGTCAGTTGAAATCTGTTTGAACAATCTTGTAGCTTCAAACAGCTAATCAAGAAGTTGCTCGTCAAGAAATATTCTGAAATCAAGGAAAATGATAATGTTTAATAAAACTAGCGCAACAGCAGAAAAGGCTAATCATGCGGTAACTCCATATAAAAACTTGTCAGCTACAGTTGTAATTCCAGCTTTAAATGAAGAAGGAAATTTAGAAAAACTTTTGTTGTATATAAAAGAAACATTTCAAAATATTGGTTTGACTTTACCAGTACTAATAGTTGATGAC
This sequence comes from Calothrix sp. OTE_75_metabat_31, assembly GCA_031379725.1. Lineage (GTDB taxonomy): Bacteria > Cyanobacteriota > Cyanobacteriia > Cyanobacteriales > Nostocaceae > JANNFJ01. Next base: position 808 of record JANNFJ010001207.1, on the reverse strand, counting down.
GGTAGTACAGATAGTAGCCCCGAAATTCTGACTCGCCTAATGCAAGAATATAAATTTTTAACAGTAATACGTCATCCGCAACGGCGAGGAGTGACGGAAGTTTGGAAAACAGCTTTAGTTCATGTTAAGACTGACTGGATACTGTGGGGGCAAGCTGATTTGGAATCTGACCCTCGTACTGATATACCATTGCTGCTAAAAGCTTGTAGACCAGGCGTAGACGCAGTTGCAGGTTGGCGGCAAAAGCGTGGTGACGGCAAAATTATAGCTTCTACAATTGCAAATTCAGCTTGTCAGTTACTCTTTGGCTTAAAAATTCACGATATGAACTGGATTAAATTAGTTCGTCGTGATTTGTTATCTGCTTTACCTGTAGAGAAGATTACCCATCGCTATCTTTTGGCAGTACTTGCAACTCAAGGATATAACGTCACAGAGGTTGCTACTCCTTGGCATCCTCGGCATTCTGGAAAGACTAAATTTGGTAAGCGTCGTCTCCTTACATCTGCGATTGATTTTGCTAAGTTATGGTGCTGGCTTCAAATTCAAGGGCATCGAATCAATCAAGATAAGAAAGAACTGAATCCAAAAACAGCTTATCTAAATGTTGTCAAGCAATAGTTAAAAGGATTGGGGTCAGGGTGTAAGGAATACCCTGACTCCAATATAAAGCGTCCTAACCCCTTATTTTTCTATTAAATTGGAGAATTATGAATTTGGAAAAACATATTCTAGTTGTCACATCAGTCTATCCAGACACGAATGATGCTAGTCACGGCTCTTTTATACGTGAGGCAGTTGTGCGCTT
>JANNFJ010001199.1:0-3714 GCA_031379725.1 Calothrix sp. OTE_75_metabat_31 | reverse complement strand
AGTTTTCGCTTTATTATCAGATTTTTACTTAAATCCGGGTAAACCCCCAGTCGTTAATCCGGAAGAGGAATTAGACTTGATGATTGTATAAATCATCTATTTAGTTCTCAGGATGTGGCAATATGGCTTTTTTCTATAGCTTTACGGAATCTCTCAAGCAAAAGTGGTTGCAATTTTTCCAGGCCAACCATGATTGGATTATGTTGCATATGCAGGTTGAATCAGTTTACACACCCGACGGTGGTAAACGTCCACCCTCATACCTCATCTTGGGAGTAGTCAATGCGTTAGAGCCAAAATTGGCACAGCTAATGTTACCCTTTTCAAGGTTGAACCCCGATGCCGATACATTGATTGAAGTACTCGGTTTGCATTTCGATCCAAATATGGAACTTGGTCATAGTGGGATGCCACTAGCTGAAGACCACATGGTAATGGGTTCTGATGCAGAAACAATAAATACCCATACCAATGGGTTGGGTGATGCCACGGTCAGTAATTTTACTGTCAGTGATTTTACGATTGATGGTATTGCACCAGACCTAATGGTTGACGATGCGTTAAAAAACCATAATGTGGGTGAAATTTCCACGTCAGCGATGCCAACGGCAACCATCTTTGATGGTATTGCACAACCAAATATGGTAGAACCTCACAATGGGTTCGGTGGTTTAAGCGGTATGGCAGCATCAGCCGAGTCCCCTGAAATGTCGGGTTTGGAGGGAATGGACGCTTTTAGTGATGATGTTTCTTTTGATGTTACTTCAACACAAGAAAAACTTGATTTTCAAGGACTCGAAGATATTAATGCGTCCGAAGATGAACATGGGTTTGGAGACGTATTGATGGACGTTTGGAGTGAAGAAGGGCAAGTTAAAAAAGGTCAAGCAGATAACGAAATGTCGTTAGGTGACGATTTCTCGTCTACTGCCTTCGACGATTCTGAAATTGCCCGTCTTTTCCCCAACGCTTAAAAAAATCGTTAGGAGTTAATTGTCAGTAGTCAGTAGTTAGTGGTCAGTTGTCGATGGTTAGTTGTTGTAGCTAGTAACAAATGACGAATGACAAATAACCAATGACAAACAACAAATGACAAATGACTCCTAACTTAAAAAATAAAGGGGAGAAAATTTTAAAATGACCGTTGCAGAAACACAAGCTTTAACTTTTGAGTGCGAAACTGGTAACTACCACACTTTTTGCCCGATTAGCTGCGTTGCGTGGTTGTACCAAAAAATCGAAGATAGTTTCTTTTTGGTAATTGGGACAAAAACTTGCGGTTACTTCCTGCAAAACGCAATGGGAGTAATGATTTTTGCAGAACCTCGCTACGCAATGGCAGAATTGGAAGAAGGTGATATTTCCGCACAACTAAATGACTATGAAGAGTTAAAGCGATTGTGTACGCAAATCAAACGCGATCGCAATCCCAGTGTCATTGTCTGGATTGGTACTTGCACCACCGAAATCATCAAGATGGATTTGGAAGGTTTAGCACCCAAGTTGGAATCGGAAATCGGTATCCCCATTGTGGTTGCCCGTGCCAACGGTTTGGATTATGCTTTTACCCAAGGGGAAGATACAGTACTCGCAGCAATGGCAGCACGCTGTCCCGAAAAAGCTTCGGTAGTTGAGACAGAGAAAGAAGAACGCAATGCGATCGCAAAGCTTCTCAACTTTGGTAAAAAGAAAGAAGATGTTGCTCAAGAAGAATCCGAATACGTAAAACATACACCGCTAATATTATTTGGTTCGCTACCCGACCCTGTAGTTACGCAGTTAACCCTCGAACTCAAAAAGCAAGGAATTAAAGTTTCGGGTTGGTTGCCTGCAAAACGATTTACTGAATTACCGACAATCGAAGAAGGGTATTATGTCGCAGGTGTCAATCCTTTTCTCAGTCGTACTGCTAGCACCTTAATGCGTCGTCGCAAATGTAAATTAATTGGTGCCCCATTCCCCATCGGTCCCGACGGAACCCGTGCATGGGTAGAGAAAATTTGCTCGGTATTGGATATTACACCCCAAGGCTTAGACGAACGCGAAGCGAAAATTTGGGAAAATTTGGAAGATTACGTTAAATTGATTCGCGGCAAGTCAGTCTTTTTCATGGGTGATAACCTGTTGGAAGTCTCTTTAGCGCGGTTCCTAGTGCGCTGTGGCATGACCGTTCAGGAAATTGGCATCCCCTACATGGATAAGCGCTATCAAGCTGCTGAGTTAGCACTGCTAGAGAAAACTTGTCAGGAAATGGGTTCACCCTTGCCCAAGATTGTTGAGAAGCCCGATAATTACAACCAGTTGCAACGTATCAACGAACTCAAACCCGACTTAGTAATTACGGGTATGGCACATGCGAACCCCTTAGAAGCACGGGGAATTAATACTAAGTGGTCGGTAGAATTTACCTTCGCACAAATTCACGGCTTTGGTAATGCACGCGATATTTTAGAGTTAGTTACTCGTCCAATGCGTCGCAATAATAGTCTCAAAGATTTGGGTTGGGATAAATTGGTGAAAGACGAAGCAAAGATTTAATAACTAAACCCTCTACCCTTGAACGAGATAGCAGAGGGAGGAGTAAGCAATAACTTTGTAGGGTGCGTTACGCTTTCAGCGAAGGCACCTTTTTTATTATTCTACTATCGCTTCTAAAACAAGATTAAATGGTGATTTTTGACCTCCTGTAATTCTTTTCATCGTTCTTTTGTGAATTGCTAACAAATCAAGTAACTTGGGTGAAGTATCTTTATTTTTACCAAGCTGTTCCAATCGCATATAATCCTTCACATCTCTTGATTGACATTGAGGCTCATTATAAACTGACTCATCACTTCCTTCTGCCATATACTCGTCTATGAGTTGTATTGATGTATCCAATAGTGCATTACAAGCTAATTCTCGATCCGGCTTGAAAAGCTTTAGCAGTGTTCGGGTAATATTCACATTTGTTTTATTGATTTTTGCATCAATCATTACAAACTCAAGTAATTCTATTACTACCATATAAAATAAAAAACGAGTAAAGCGTCGGCTAGCTATTCCTTGCCTTCCAAATTTATATTTTTCATTAGCGTTTTTTTGTAAAAGATAAGCTGCGTACAAATCATCAATTCCAAATGGCTCCATGTCTTCTTGTTTGTTCATAATTTTTTTAAAGACAGACCCATTTGGCAAAAAAGGTATATTCGTGACAGCTAATCCTGCTTCCTTAAGCCATCCAGCGCCATAAACCTTGAACAGATCAAAAGCATTTGCCCACTCTTTAAACTGAACGGTAGTAGGATTTTGTTTTTGTAAAACTTTTTGAGAATCCCAACCACCACGCTGTATTTCCAAAAACAAATTGTATTTATCAGATATCTTCTTTGCCCATGTCCTAAAATCGGATGTTAGAGCAAGAAAATCTTTTTGACTAACCGCATTTTGATTATTCGTATTACGTGTAATTTGAGTTAAAAGAGCTTCACCTTCAGAACCAACTTTGACAATTTTGACAATAACTACTCCCTTGTCAAGTTTTTCTTTCCATTCTTTCATTAAAGTACTATTACCTGTTCCACCTGATTCAAGCTTTTTAAATAAAACTTCCCAAATTGTTTTAGTTGTTTGACAACCGTTTACCACATAAGGCTCAATTAACTCAAAACCTCTAGTTGCTTTTTCAAAATCTTCAACAACTATCGTGACTCCATTATTATATAAACCAAAATT
>JANNFJ010001177.1:0-2056 GCA_031379725.1 Calothrix sp. OTE_75_metabat_31 | reverse complement strand
AACCAATTAGCCTATTCGACGGTACACCCTTCGATGCTGACAACCCCATTGAGTACCTCAACAAACTCAAGATTAAACGTGATTTCTCGATTGCTGAAGTCGTTTTAGATTCACCAACAAGAAGAGTCGCGTAAGAGAAGGAGTAGAAAACACGTAAAAACAGTATTTCAATTTTTATTCCCTGCTGCATAACTCCATAACGGGCGGGGTTACCCCGCCCCTACTTGCTGTCCACTCCCTACTCCCCCAAAATACTATGCAAAACCGCACTCTTAAAACGAATGATGTTGCGAGACAAAGATTAGGCAAACCTCTTGTTAGTGCTAGCGCAACCGCTAATTATAATCGCAAACCGTATTTAGAAATTAAAGATGTTTGTAAAGTTTATCCAACCAAAAATGGACCCTTTACCGTTCTCGATGGCGTAAATCTCGATGTATATCAAGGTGAGTTTCTTTGTGTAATTGGTCACTCCGGCTGCGGTAAATCTACGCTTCTTAACATGGTGTCTGGTTTCAACCACCCCACCACCGGACAAGTTTTACTCGAAGGTAAACCCATCGAGAAACCAGGTCCCGACCGCATGGTTGTGTTCCAAAGCTATGCTTTGTTACCTTGGAAAACTGCCTTTGAAAACATCTATATAGCTGTCAATTCCGTATATCCCGAAAAACCCGAAGCAGAGAAAAGAGCCATTGTCCGCGACCATTTAGCAATGGTGGGACTAAGTGACGCAATGGACAAAAAGCCCCCACAAATGTCGGGTGGTATGCGTCAGCGGGTTTCGATTGCCCGTGCGCTGTCGATTCGTCCCAAAGTTTTGATTTTGGATGAACCTTTCGGTGCTTTGGATGCTATTACTAAGGAAGAATTGCAGGAAGAATTATTAAAAATCTGGGGTGACAATCGCTGTACGGTATTAATGATTACTCACGACATCGACGAAGCGCTGTTTTTAGCAGACAAGTTGGTGATGATGACCAACGGGCCTCACGCGAAAATCGGCGAAGTCATGGAAATTCCTTTTGACCGTCCTAGAGATAGAGCGCGTATTATGGATGACCCACGTTATTACAAATTACGTAACTACGCTTTAGATTTCCTCTTCAACCGTTTCGCACACGACGACGTAGGCTAGGAATCAAGTTATTGTTGGAAGGTAAAAAGGCAGAAGCATAAAACCTCTGCCTTTTTCTTTTTCAAGAAATTTTATGTTCATTGAATAATAATTTTGATGGGTTAGAAAAGATTTGGCCCCCAGAACTTATGACACGAATCACTAGTGCATCGTGTCATAAGTTTTGATGGGTTTAAAAAGATTTGGTAGTGCGAGCATCTTGCTCGCGTATTATATAAAGCGAGCAAGATGTAAGCCCTGCGGGCACGCTGCGCGAACGCACTACCAATCAAAACTTATAACATGAAGTACTAAGGTAGTCTGCTTTGAAGCAGGCTTTGTTACTATTAGCCCTACCATTCTATGGTAGGGCGGGATTTGGGGCATTCGATAAAGCTATATGCTGCCACGATTGAGGGGTGTCACCCCTGATTCGCCAGCGGTATCCTTAACAATTATTTCTTAAATGCAACATAATCGCAAATGACAACCCATCCCACAATGGAGTATTAACATTAGCTGTTCGCAAAGCTTCCCCTGTCCAAGAGTTACAACTTCTTAAAATAGAATAATCGCCAACTGCTGTGTAAAAACCTGCATTGTCAGTATGACCGTTAGCAATGCGATTTATTTTACCTTCCTTGTCGATTTTGAAAGTAGCTTGTATGTAATTTATTAGTTGTAAATACTCAAATTCGGTAACTTTTACACACTTTACCTCCAATTCATTAGGTAAAGCTTGATACCCTTTAATATAAAGTACCGAAGGTGTAGGTAGAAACAGCGCTCTAAAGGTGGTATCAAGTTTAAAATCTGCCAAAGTGGGGGTTGACAAATAGAAGTCTCTATCTCCCCAGCCAAAGCTTAAATAATTGTAGTTATTGATTGTATCCGTACCTATCTCATTAACAGATAAATAATTTTGCCAGTCGAATATAT
>JANNFJ010001153.1:0-1637 GCA_031379725.1 Calothrix sp. OTE_75_metabat_31 | reverse complement strand
CGAATTTTTACCCTACGCATTCGACCGCTTTCGGCAAGCAGACGGTTCAATCACTCGCTTCTTTGGGGGTTTAGGATTAGGTTTAGCAATTGTTCGTCACATCGTCGAATTGCATGGAGGAAGGGTACATGCGGATAGTGGAGGTGAAGGGCAAGGTGCAACCTTTACGGTACATTTGCCGGTTTCACCACTTAAGTAGAAGTTTGCAATAAAATTTATGATTCCCCTCCGTACCCTAATTCGTCGGATTCCAAACAAATCTACCTTGCATGTTAATATAACCAGCACCACCACGCGAATAAACTAATGCTAAACCGTTAACAAAACTTAATGCTAAATCAAACTGCGGCGAAATAATCGTTTTGCCAGTTTTATCAATAAAACCATACTTGTTATTAATTTTAACCGCAGCCAATCCCTGGGAAAAACTAGTGGTTTTCTCAAATTGTGGAGGAATAACCATCTCACCATTTGCATTCACATATCCCCATTTATCCCCAACTTGCACCGCAGCTAACCCATCGGTAAATTCCCAAGCATCCTGAAACTGTGGTGCTAAAACAATCTTACCTGTTGAATTAATATAACCGTATTTATCGCCAACCTGTACAGCCGCTAAACCTTCTGCAAATCTTAAAGTACTTTCAAATTGAGGCTGAATTGCAACTTGACCGTCAGCATTAATATATCCCCATTTTCTATCGATTTGAACTGCCGCAAGTCCTTCATGAAAATGTAAAGCTATCTCAAACTGAGGCTTAATGACTATTTTCCCAGTGTAATCGATATAACCCCATTTATCATCAACTTGTACCGCAGCCAGCCCATTTTTAAATGCTAGGGCACTATCGAACTGCGGTTGAATAATGGTTTGCCCTTTAGAACTAATATAACCATACTTAGTACCAACTACAACCAATGCCAAACCGTCTGTAAATGCATAGGACAATCGATATTTTGGCGAAATTACACGTTTTCCTGTTTTATCAATATAACCATATTCATCACCAACTTTTATTTGTGCCAATCCATCCATGAAATTCCAAGCTAAATCATACTGTGGAGGGATGACGACTTTTCCGGTATGGTCTATAAATCCATATTTTCCATTTTGCGTAATTCTGAATAGCAGCTTTGACACATTTTTTGGTTCGGGTGAAGATTTAGTCAGTTGCTGATGTTGTGAAGCTAGGCTTAATGCCCAAGTCATTGGTTGATTGCTGACAATAACCCAACTCAAAATCAGCGACACTGATATAAAATTATGAGCCAACTTCATCGGACTTCCTCATGTTAAAATTGCAAACGGATGTATAAGTATAATGCCGATAGCGTTATCTATAAACCGTTAAACATAAAGATTTGATTTATTTAATCTATTCATTGTTGCAACCAATCGAAAATCTTATCTAATTGAGCCAAGTTAATTAAACCATACTGCCAAAGTACCATCGGCAACAAACTAGGGGTTTGCTCGTCATGTCGCAATGCTAACAGCAAATCAGTAGTTGGAATTGCCAAATCTTTTTCTAAAAAGCGAATAAATTGCGTGAATTTTAGAGTTTCCATAATTACGACCCCGACTTTATACACTTTTAGAGTACGTAATAATTTTGAGGAACTTGTGAGGAGGTGGG
>JANNFJ010001140.1:0-8089 GCA_031379725.1 Calothrix sp. OTE_75_metabat_31 | reverse complement strand
AATTTTGTCGGTGATTAATACCCTCAGTGTTAAAGAGGAGGAAGTGCAAGACCAAAAAGGGCATTGGTACGACCTGCGAATCCGTCCCTACCGCACGATCGACAATAAAATTGATGGTGCGGTGGTAATATTGGTGGATATTGACGCGCTTAAACACGGTGCCGAGCAGCTCCAAGAATCGCGCAATTATGCCGAAGCCATTGTGGAGACAATGCGCGAACCCTTGGTGGTGCTTTCTGACAGCTTGCAAATCATCACTGCAAATCGGGCTTTCTATGAGATGTTCCAGGTTACACCAGCGCAAACCGAACAGCGCACGATTTTTGAAATCGGAAATGGACAATGGAATATTCCCCGGTTGCGCGAGCTTCTTGAAGACCTTGTTCCCAGCAATACCCAGCTTGAAGATTTTCAAAACATGGAGATTGAGCATGAATTTGAGCAAATCGGACACAAAATCATGCTGCTTAATGCCCGCAAAATGTCTCAACCCAACCATCAGGACATGATTCTTTTGGCGATCGCTGATATTACGCACCCAAAACAGTTGCAGAGCGAACGTATCCAACTTATGGCACAAGAACAGTCACTTCGGGCTGCGGCTGAGGCAGCTAATCGCATTAAGGACGAGTTTTTATCCATGCTGTCGCACGAACTGAGAAATCCACTTAATTCGCTCATGGGATGGGCTTCTCTGCTCCGCAATCAAAAAATAGACAAAAACAGGCTCGCTCGCGGGCTTGAGGCGATTGAAAACAGCGCGAAGGCACAAGCCCGACTGATTGAGGATTTGTTGGACATTTCGCGCATTACATCAGGCAAGCTGCGCTTAGATGCCCGGATAATTGAGCTTACCCCGGTAATTGAGGCAGCGATTGAGGTGGTGCGACTATCAGCCGATGAGAAACAAATTCAGCTCGTATCCAGTCTTGCTACTGCATCCGAACTAATATTTGGCGACCTCATCCGCTTACAGCAAGTCATTTGGAATTTACTTTCTAACGCGATTAAATTTACTCCCGTCCTTGGACGAGTTGAAATTACGCTAGAGTATATTGATTCAATCGCCCAAATACAGGTGAGTGACACGGGCAAAGGCATCAGCGCCGACTTTTTACCCTATGTTTTCGACCGTTTCCGTCAAGCGGATAATTCGCTAACTCGGTTGAATCCCGGACTGGGACTTGGGCTGACGGTTGTTCGTCACCTAGTTGAACTTCACGGTGGCACAGTTGATGCTCAAAGTTTGGGCGAGGGGCAAGGAGCGACATTTACCGTGAGGCTGCCGCTTTCAACTCAAATAAAACGTGCATTTGATGAAGACGCAATCGACATGGAGTCAGTTGCAGATACTCTATCCTTAGCGGGTGTGCGAGTCTTGATTGTCGATGATGCGGCTGATATGCGCGAGGTATCCACTATAGTACTGGAAGACTATGGAGCCACAGTCACCACAGTTGCTACAGCCTCTGAGGGTTTAGCAACATTAATGGCAAACCCCTTTGGATATGATGTGCTTTTATCGGACATCAGTATGCCAGGGGAAGACGGATACACATTTATTCGTCGCGTCCGAGAACTTACTGTTGAAGCCGGGGGACAAATTCCCGCTGCAGCCCTGACGGCACACGCTCGAAACGAGGATTATGAGGAGACGCGAGCAGCGGGCTTTCAAATGCATTTGACCAAGCCCGTAGCTCCTAAACGTTTGGCTCTAGCAGTCGCAACTTTAGCAGGAAGGACTACAAATAGTTAAGTTAATTTTGACAATATTTTTAGCTCGCCAGAGATACATCGTGCCCATACCGTGGGACAACGAAAAATATCAATGCGACGGTGATATTTTAGACGAGCCGAAAATACCGTAGGGGCACGATACATCGTGCCCCTACCGTGGGACAACGAAAAATATCGATGCGAGGATAATATTTTTAGACGAGCCGAAAATACCGTAGGAGCACGATACATCGTGCCCATACCGTGGGACAACGAAAAATATCGATGCGAGGGTAATATTTTTAGACGAGCCGAAATGACCTACGGGCACGATATATCGTGCCCCTACATACCCTGGAACAACCAAAAATATCGATGCGAGGGTAATATTTTTAGACGAGCCGAAATGACTTACGGGCACGATATATCGTGCCCATAGCTACCCTGGGACAACCAAAAATATCGATGCGAGGGTGATATTTTTAGCTCGTTTTATTTCGTAGTTAATGGCAACATCACAGTAAACGTAGTCCCAGCACCGACTTGACTTTCTAAAGCAATTACACCTCCATGTAAATCCACAATAGTTTTGACAATCGATAACCCTAAACCAGTACCGGGAATGCTATCGATATTACTACCCCGATAAAATGGCTCAAATATTTGTTGTCGGTCTTCCATTGGAATACCAATACCTGCATCTTTAACTTTAAAAATCATATTTCCGTCTTGACAACGTAATTCAAACGTGACAATGCTATGGTCGGGCGAATACTTAACAGCATTTGAGAGCAGATTTGTTAAAATATGTTGGAGCATTTTCGGGTCGAAATAAGCAGTGGTACAATTATTTCCAGTAATAAAATTGATTGATTGTTGATTGCTATTAGCCAACTCTACCTGTCCAGCAATATCGCAGCAAAACTGATTGAGGTCGATTTCTGTGGGTTTGTAATCCAACTTTGCACCCTCTGCTTTACCAAACAACAAAATTTCATCTAGCAATTCGCTAATTTGTTTGATACCAAGTTGAATTAAAGCAAAATACTTATATTTTTTCTCCTCCGTCCATTGCCCAAGGTGACGTTTGAGTAAATCAGCCGAGAATGAGACAATATTTAAGGGAGTGCGGAATTGATGACAAAGCATCGAAACAAAGCGTTCTTTTTGTTCGCTGATTCGTTTTGATTGTTCTAGCGCTCGACAAAGCTCGAATTCGGCTTGTTTGTAGTCGGTGATATCGATAGCTGTAATCAATTCTACTGGTTTCCCCGCAAAATCGAACATCCCATCAAGCAGTGCAACTGTACAAGCTAGCCACCGATGACTACCGTTCTTTGTGCGAATCTGCATCTCTTGATATTCACATAGAGGAATACCATCTTGCCTGTTTACTTGCCTGAGCTTTTTGTTAACAATCAGTTTGTCAAGGTCAAAATTAGTTAATAACTCTCCGATTGTGTAGCCAGTCAATACCTCCACGGCTGGATTTACGTAGCAAAGATTCTTACCTTGAATCAGCAAAATACTCGCTTCTGTGGTTTCTGCTAAAGTGCGAAATCTTGCTTCCTTGATATTGAGTGTTTCCTCAATGCGTTTCGATTCGGTAACGTCCCAAATACTCCAGACTCTACCGATAATTTTTTCATCCAGTCGGTGCGGTTGCGAGTAAATGGCAAAAGTTCTTCCATCCTTCAATTCCACCAAGTCGTATCTCTCACTATCATCATCACAAGACAATTCCCAAACGCACGAGCGAAAAAGTTCTAAATTTTTGACTTGTGTCTCAAAAAAGGCTTTGGTGCGGCTATATTTCTTAGATATGTTTACGGTTGTTGGCACTTGCCACATATCCATAAATTTTTGGTTATAACAAACGATTTCTCCCTGGAGATTGACTGCAAGGATACCACAGGCGGTAGATTCGATAATAGAATGAAGTAGAAACGATTTTTTTAGTTCTGATTGTATATCTTGCTGAGAATCGTTTGATTTATCTGTTTTTTGTTGTACAGGCAATAGTACTTCGTCATTTTTCTCACGAGCAAAAACACAGCTAAATTCTTGACCTTGGTGTTTTACATAACTAATAGTAATTTCTACTTTGAATATCCGACCTGATTTGGTGCGATAGCGAGATTCAACAGTTAGGGAACTTGATTGTAATGCTTGCCATCGTTCTGACCAAACTTGCCCAGAAAAGTCGATATCTAACTCATCTATCGTCATCGAAAGTAATTCTTCACGGGAATACTCGCTCCAAAAGCAGGTTGCATCATTGACGAAAATAAATTGCCCGCATGTCCCTAAACAAAAGGCAACCTCTTGGGAGCGATTTATCAAAATTTGAGCAATATTTGATTCTTCACTTTGCGGCATTAATTCCGAGTTAGACTCAATAAACGTAAAGTTACCAATCGTCATAGCCTTCCCCCCATGTTAATTAGTAATGGCAGCATCGAAGGTTGAATATATAAGTAGGTGAGTGTCATATTCCCGACTTCTTAGAGGATGCCACTGACGAATAGAGGGCTAGACCCCTCGTTTGCCCCTCATGCCGCCCCAGGCTTGAAGCAGTAAGTGCTAATCGGGACGTACAGCCTGCTGAAAGCAGGCTTTGTTCCTATTAGCCCTACCATTCTATGGTAGGGCGGGATTTGGGGCATTCTATAAGGCTATATGCTGCCAGTATCGAGGGGCGTGACCCCTGATTCGCCAGCGGTATCCTTAAAGAAGTCGGGAATCTTGCAGCCCCCTCGAATATCCTTACCCTGATATCTGATATCACACAATCTTCAGCTTCATACTTACTTCTACTGTTACTCGCTGAATGAAGAATTATAAACTTCTACAGCATTTTGCAATTGGGTAAGAACATTTTTGATCAGGCGATCGCACAGTATCAAGTTTTTAGTCAACTCATCAGGATCATCAATATTTAGTAGCATTGTGCTGAGGATGGTATATACCTCATCCTCGCTATATCTCGATTCCTTTATCTGTGCGAGTTCGTAATTCTTGTAGTGCAATTCTAATTTTATTCTTTCTACGTGCTGTTTTAAAATCTTGATTTCCTCAAGTTGCCTAGTTTTATTGGCTTCAATAGCCTTATCTAATTGCATGTGACTTTTTAAACGGCGTATTTTGTAAGACATTTTGCACCTTATCGAATTACTCGATTGTGAGAACTAAATGAACCAGACATTTGATTTTCGAGAAAATTTGCAACTGCATCGTTGATAATGATGTGGTTTTTGGCATCGAAACTAATAAAACCGCGTTGTTGCAATTTACTGATTAATCGTGTAATTGTGACTCGAGTAGTGCAGCAAGCGCTAGCAATTTCTTCGTGAGTCAGACGAATTGGTAAACGAGTACCATTTTGAACTCTTTGACCGATTTCCTTTTTCAAAAACAGCAATAAATGTTGTAAACGCTTTTCTACTCGTCGTCTACCAGAGATAAATAAGAAACACTCGGTCTGACGCGATCGCTGTTTGATTTTAGGTAGAAGTATATGGCTCAAAAACGGGTTAACTGCTACTTCTGCTTCATAAATAGACACTAACTCAACATTTGACAAAGCTATTGCCTGATAAGTGCTAAAAGAAGTTGTGCTACCAAAAACCATTTCTGGAATTGCTATCCCTAGCAGCACTTCTTCCCCAGTTTCACAAAACGTACTTAACTTCACCGAACCCTGAAGAAGGTAGCATAAAACTGAGGGATTAAGAGGAATAGTTTCACCCTTAGAATATTTGTGTAGGGGGCGATTTTTGGTGATATCGCAGTCATGGTGGTCAAAATTGATCGATGTTGATAAAGGTTCTAATTCTACTGGAGTACGCTGACTTTTTTCACGGATGAGCCAGGATATTTTTCCAGGCTTACCCCGTTTATTTTTGGCAATACTTACGGGAGGAGTCTCAGTTAAATTGGTTTTGTGCTGTAAGGGTGCTAATTCTCTACCTTTTTCCCATTGAGACATTGGGATTGCTTCGTAGGGAAAGCCCTGACATTGTTCTGTTGCGACAAAATTAATGATTGGTCTGCCCACCAAAAACTGTTTGGAAATATTTAGCAAATTGCAGGCAGTACGGTTTGCTACTTCGATGATGCCTAACTCATTAGTGATTAAATAAGCCTCTGATGCCAACTCAAATAAATCTCGGTAGCTTTGACACTCTTTATCGAGTAAATATTGTGTGTTAGCAAGTTCTTCATTTTGCTGGTACAGTTCCTGGGCAGCTAACCGCAAAATATTTGAGGTAGCGATAAGTTCTTTAAATGCTTCGGGTAATAAATCGGGAGATATCCAAAATAAAGCATTAGCAGTTTCATGCAAACTGGCTAAACGCTCGTGGAATACTTCGGAATTTTTAGTAGATTGTTCTACGTTCATTTGAAATTCTCCTTTCGTATAAAAATTTAATGTCACAATAATCCCAATCTCAAGAAACCCGGATTTTAAGCATCGGAAATTAACTATTGGACTTCCATTTGATTTTGGAAAAGATACGTAGCAATACTGCGTAGGTTTTGGTTTAGATCCCCCCAACCCCCCGCATTCATTGGGGGCTAAAAGCCTCTTAAAGTCCCCCAACTTATCGGGGGATTTAGGGGGATCAATTTTAGGAATACTTCTTAACCGAGCAGTATTGAGATACGTAGGGTGCGTTAGCGGTAGCGTAACGCACCCTACATAAACTTAGATTTTTTCAAAAACAAAACCGGATTCCTATACGTAATGTAAGCATTCATCGCTTCAGTTGAATGTTTAAGGCAAAGTTAAGTGTAAAAAAAAGCACCAAGCATTGGATAACCAAAATATCATTTAACCTCATTTATGAGTTTAAAACAATTAAGTGAATATTTTGTGAATAAGTTAGTAGATAATAAAAAAGACAGTGTTACTAACTACCAAATTAAATTATTAATACTTTTGGTTACTGCTTTAAACCATTTATATTCCTAACGGTAGATGTTACAAGGACGTTATCTAAAATTAACCAATTCACCAGCTATACGATAGTAATTTAGGTTTAGGGAAGGGCACTCTTAATGCCTATTCAGATAGAATCCCGACGAATTAAGGTATGCCAATAAAAAATATCTTCCGTATCTTCTCAAAAATGAATTGTTTCGTTTTATTAAGTTTTTTTTCTATTCCGAAAAAAGACGCTAAATTCTACTCGATTTGATGAATATCCACTGCGACATGCGGGAGCATCCTATTTCGGCGTGTAGTGCCTACGCACTACAAAATTATAAATGTGCCAAAACTGGATGCTCCCCGACACGCATTCTCCGTGAATCGTGTAACCTAAACGAGTTTTAAAAAGACACTGTTTCCACATTAGTCAATATATATGAAAATTTTGCTAGTAGAGGACGATTTAGGTGCTGCTGAAGTATTAAAAAATATTCTGACAGGTCAGCATTACATAGTCGATTTAGCTAATGATGGTGAGGCTGGACTGTCGCTTGCCCAAACGTTTAGTTACGACTTAATTCTCTTAGATGTGATGTTGCCAAAGCTCGATGGTCTAATGTTTTGCAGACGGCTACGCGCTAACAAAATTGATACCACGGTTCTACTTTTGACAGTATTAGACAGTAGCACTAGTAAAGCTGTTGGGTTAGATGCTGGAGCCGATGATTATGTTGTTAAGCCTTTCAATACCTCAGAGTTATTGGCTCGGATACGTGCTTTGATGCGTCGCGGAAGTCCGGCTCGCTCCTCAATAATCGAGGCAGGAAATGTCAGGCTTGATGCCACTAACTCGAAAGTTACCTGCAATGGGCAAACTTTGCATTTGACTGCTACAGAATACGCTTTACTCGAACTATTTTTGCGTAACAGTCACCGGATATTTAGTCAAAAAATCCTGCTGGACTATCTCTGGTCATTTGAAGAAGCTCCTTTAGAGAATACTGTTAGAGCGCACATCAAAGCTTTACGGCACAAACTTAAGCAAGCTGGAGCGGATGATTTGATTGAGACAGTTTACAGACAGGGGTATCGGCTCAAATTAGAAGAAGATAAAGTTAAATATGTCCCTGCTACGGCAGGGCTTGACTCCCAACCAACTGGTGCCGATGCGACTGTAGTAGATTTCCAACCACCCCAAACATTACCCTCTGGACTGACCGATATTTGGAAGCGATATAAACCCAAGTACATGGCTTATGTAACAGTTTTAGAACAATATATTACAGCACTGGTTGCGGGTACGCTAACCGAAGAATTAGAACAAGAAGCGCAAGCGTCGGCACACCTGCTAATCGGGGCGCTGGGTAGCTTTGGTTTTATTGAAGCTTCGCGTTTGTCGCGTAAAATTGAGCAGATTTTTCAGGCTGGAGTCAAACAAAG
>JANNFJ010001128.1:0-2107 GCA_031379725.1 Calothrix sp. OTE_75_metabat_31 | reverse complement strand
CTACTCCCTACTCCCTACTCCCTACTCCCTTCTTCTTTGCTGTACCATAACCTTGGTGTTTAAAACGTATGGAAATGTTTAGATTTAAAAAAGGTAAATATACCAGTTATGTTGGTGTCCCTCTAGTAATCGCTGGATGGATTGTTGCAGCTATGCCTGTAATGGCTGAAACTACAACTTCTTATTTTGGTAATAATTACCGTGGTTGTGCGGCAAAGTTGCTGCGGTTAGGGATAACCCCTGAAGCTGCTTCTAATGCTTGTGCTGGGGTGCTGCGTCCTCGAGAGCTTTCTAACTGTGTCACTCGCATTCAAAAACAAACCCAAGTTGCTGCTGTTGATATACTTTCTTCCTGTCGGTCTGCACGTCGTCCCGAAGATTTAGGCACTTGTGTTGTTAGTATCAGTGCTAGCAAAAAAGAAACTTTTGACCCCTCGATTTTAAACTATTGCGATCGCAGTCTCTTACCAGTACGCTTTGCTGAATGTGTTGTCGGTCTACGTAGAGAAATAGATTTTTCTGCCACCCAAGCGATGGATACTTGTATTGATGCCAGCGATAAACTTGGTGGACTTTTGCCTTCGTTTATACCCGCAAGTCGCACCAATATCAATACACCTCTACCTTCCCAATCTCAACCAACACAATTTAATCGTACTTTTGAAACTACTCCTCTTGTTCCTTCCACTCAACCCGTTCCCCAAAGAAATTAATCCTTAGACAACCTGCAAACACTGCATTACTGTGGGCAGTGATTAAAAGCTCGCAGTAGTGCAAAAATATTTACACATTCCAAAAACTTCAAACCCTTGTCATTGCGTTCGCTCTTAGCGTTCTTGAAGGGTGGAACGAAGCATAAGTCCGAAGCGGACACGCTACGCGAACGCAGTATGTAATTAATTTTGCGTAACCACTTATTTGAAAGAACGTCTTCAATTCATAAACCACATAATTATTTCTTTGATAGTAGGTTCTATTCAATTACATATTCTTATGAATTTATTTTAATTTGGGCACAAATTAATGATAAGCTACATTCACGTAGATAAAAATTATTTTTTATAATGGGATACAAGTAAAATTTTTACGAATGTTTAATCTCGATTATATATTAAATAAAATCATATATGTATGTTACCATACAAAAGCCAATTTTCATAATAAAAAAGTGGTTGGTAATTACAGCAATTGAACCAGCTAAGACACTGCTTAGATACCTATCAAATTATTGATTGAGGTTTCAACAATTCACCTTTGGGACTATATGCTCTATTTGTAAGGGCACGTCTTTAACGTCACAATATGAGCATTTCCTGTCCCATTTCTCCAACAAATATTCCCTAACTTCGTAACCTTGTAATTCGCCTTGTTGGTATTCAATTCCCGATATTTCGGGGTTATTGATTTGTTGTAAATCAAAGCGAACTAGCTCTTGCGATATTCCGGTTATTGGAACAAATTTGATTATCTTGTTTACCCACGTAAGGGTGGTTTCAACGCGATGTTGCAAGCTTGGTGCAAGCCATCCCTCGCGTCTAGCACGATTTAAAAATCTAGGCTGGCGATATCGAGTGTGTCTAGCGCGTCTGCCACGACGTAGGGATTTCCTAGACTCTAGCGATGCCTTGATTGCTCGACCCCTATGAGTTAGTTGTACACCCCAAATTACATATGCACCTTGGGTTAATGCAATTCCAGTGGTTTTAGAACCTGGGTCAATTTTGAGTTGAATTTCTCGAACTGGAACGAGAGATTCTGCTTTGAGAATCAACGTGAACGGGTAGCGGCGAAACACTGCGGCTTTACCGGATTTTAGCAAGAGCCGCGCTGCTCCTGGGTGTACTGGATTGTAAGGTTTTTTGTTTGTATCAATAACGAAAACGTAATTAGACATGATTGAAAACTCCGTAAAACGGGTAATGTTAGCTTTGACAATGTTCGCGGTCAGTACTATACAAACGACACTTTCACACCCCCCGATAGGAATGTTTAATCGTTCGCTTCTAGAGCTTGGGGCTAGCTACGCACCCCAAGGTAGGTTCTTTAACTTTGCCGCGAACGTAGGTCTAATCCTGTGTCTGGTCAACTATCTCCTTCTTAAACAAGG
>JANNFJ010001100.1:0-5798 GCA_031379725.1 Calothrix sp. OTE_75_metabat_31 | reverse complement strand
GATTTTCTCCCCCCGATGTATTTAATATTAGAGGATATATTTCAGTTTGTAAAGCTTTTTCATAAACTGGTGGAGTATTTTTACTCCATCAGGTTGCGAAATATGTAGAAAGGTTACAGCAGAAGACTTTTCGTCAAGATGAGTATCCTATTCTGGGCTTAATCATTCGTGATAACCGTTAAGGATTTTCTCTTGTCCGTTTTGCTTCTATCAATTCTTGTAGTATGTCAGCCTCATCTACGCTGTAAAACTTTTGGTTAGGTTCGGCGTTAATTTTATCCATTAGAGCGTAAAAAGCCTCTTTATCGTTACGATGCTCTAACAAATAACTTTTTAGCTCAGATTTACTCATTTTTACAAATTTAAGCTTACTCATTCGTCGTATCTCCATTTCCTATTACGGTTAATTACAATTAATTTATATAGATGTGTTTACTAATCAAACTTCAAGTTTGATACAGCTTGTTCAAAATCGATTGCCACAAATTTGTCAAGTGGGATGTACATCCAGCTAAGTTGAAGCTGCGGGTCATGGGTGGTTTTCTGAAATCCTAATGCGGACGCTAGCAATTGGTCGGCTGGGTGTAACGGGATTGTATAAATGTCACAGAGATTGGGGAAATCGGCTTGCATCTGGCTCAATGTATTTGTTACATCTCTTAATAATTTGCAAATATTAGCTGCTTGTTTGTATGTAAAGTCGATTTGCCAACTGCGAACGTGAATCGAGGTACATTCCAATCCAGTTACAGCCATTTGCAGAGGGTCGGTTTCAATATCTGTATTTAGGAAAAGACTTTTGCTGGGTGGGAGAAAGAAATTTTCTTCCGATTCCTGACTAACTGGGTAAAGAATGTAAAATCCGACTGGTTGCTGATTGTCGCTGCGTCGTAAAACTCGCATTCCTGTCGAATATTTAGCAGCCCAAGCGCGTAAGATGCGGGCAATGCGATGGGGGACAACGGTAGGCTTTTTGTGAATCCAGTTGTAATAGTGCGTTAGAAAGGTCGCAACGGGGATAGTATCGGTTCGAGGGTTGAAAGCGTCGGGTACTAACTCGATATTTTTGGGTTCAGAAGATTCATGATTGTTCGCTAGCAAGGGACGAATGCGAATAGAAGTAGTATTACCATCAAAGTTTTTTTCGATGAGTCCCAATGCCACTAGCTTATCTATCATCATACCTGCGGCGCGATCGCTCCCCCTATCCTGGTCAGTGTAAAATATTTCCTGAGCTTCCCGGTGCGTGCAGGTCACAAACCCTGTGGGTAAATCGAGTTGAGTCAGGGGTAAATCGAGGCTATTTCCAAGTTCGTGCTGTTGCTTTATATATAGATAGCCCCATAATTTTACAAAATACTCGGCTCTACGGCGCGTTAAACCAACTTGCCCCTGTAATTGGGTAACGTATTTGCGCTGTTCTAACGGAGGAAAGCATTCGTCGAGATTGGTAGGATGCATATCAAAAGTTTGTTCGCAGTTGAATGTCGTAATTAAGCGTTAAAACGCCTACTACGAGCATAACTTCACCCTACTTCAGATTGATTCCGTAAAATTCGCTACCTGTCAAACTCGCTTCAGGACAGTTGGAATGCTTATTCTTCACTCATTGCACTTACAGAGTATCTAAATAGACAATGCAGCTAATTGATGAATCGTTACTGCCTATTGCTTGTTGTAAATACTTTGTCTTTAAGGAGATTAACTATGTTCCTATCTGTCGTAAAAAATATATCAAATCCTGCATCTACCAAAAGTAGCATTTTTTGTAATGAAAATGTGAAAAATAATGAAAAATTACAGCCTGTACCGCAAGTCTATTTGTTACAAGCGGTAATTGAAAGTTTTGTTGATGGGATATTGATACTGGCAAGTGATGGGGAATTGCTCCATACCAACGAATGCGCGAGGGAAATGTGCCGTCAGTTAGGTAAGGATTGCGAGTTAGAAGATAAAATACCTACAGAGATTTGGCACGTATGCGAATCGTTGATTGAAAGCCGCGAACTTTTCCCCTTGGAAAAAATATTCATGGAAGTTGAAGTCGATAAAAGTAAAGCGGTAAAATTGCGGATTAGAGCGCGATGGCTGCATTCGGATGGTAGTCAAGAAGATTATATAATTGTTACCTTAGAAAATTGTCACGAGTCGAGCCAGTATATTGCGATCGCAGACGCAAAAAAGTACGGTTTAACCGAACGTGAAGCCGAAGTTTGGCTGCTGCGTCGTGCAAATTTTACCTACAAAGAAATTGCCGAAAACCTATATATCACTATCAACACCGTGAAAAAGCACCTAAAAAATATCTACGCAAAACAGCAGGAGATGTCGCTTTGTTAGAAACAAGGGAGTGGGGAGTAGGGCAAACAAACAATATATTTATCTCCTCTTCTCCCTTCTTTCCTGCACCCCACACCCCACACCCTATGATTACTTACAGTCCTGCCTACACAATTGTTCCGACTTACGAATGCTTTAATCGTTGTACTTATTGCAATTTCAGAACCGATATTGGTGAAAGTGCTTGGATGACTCTAGCTACCGCAGAAAATATATTCAAAAAACTGCAAAATCAAAACGTTTGTGAAATATTAATACTCAGTGGTGAAATACATCCGCAGTCACCACGCCGTCAAGAATGGGTTCAGCGAATTTACGACTTGTGTGAATTAGCACTTAGTATGGGTTTTTTACCCCATACAAATGTGGGAATACTGAGTTTTGCAGAAATGGAAAAACTCAAAAATGTCAATGTTTCAATGGGGTTGATGTTGGAACAAGTGACACCAGAATTACTCAAAACCGTCCACAAACACGCACCGAGTAAATTACCCCTAGTGCGATCACAACAATTAGAGTGGGCAGGAGAGTTACAGATTCCCTTCACAACCGGATTGCTACTAGGAATTGGCGAAACAGAACAAGACTGGTGGGATACATTAGAAGCAATTGCCAAGATTCACCAACGCTACCACCACATCCAAGAAGTAATTTTACAACCCCACAGCCCCGGTTTGCAGCAAACTTTTTTGGCATCACCTTTTAATTTACATCAACTACCCGAAGTAATATTTAGAGCCAGACAAATTCTACCATCCGACATAAATATTCAAATTCCACCAAACTTGGTTACTGAGCAACAATGGTTACTTGCCTGCTTAGAAGCAGGTGCTAGAGATTTAGGCGGAATTGGCCCCAAAGATGAAGTTAATCCCGACTACCCACATCAGCAAGAACAAGCATTACGAGAGATTTTAGAGCCTGCTGGATGGGAATTTGTATCGAGGTTGCCTATCTATCCACAGTATGATGGTTGGGTGTCACAAGAAATACAGATTCAAGTAAAAAAATGGCGTAAAATAATCAATAAGCCAGTCTCTTGACGGTGGAAAAAATCAAAGAATCCGGAAATTATAAGAAAAGGTTGAAGTTAGCAATATTAACCAAGTTTTCAAGCTAATTCACTCTTGGGGTGGGACATATGCTTAATGCTGGCGAGGGATATTCTGAAGTGTTGGCATTTGGTGATAAAATTTCACCAACGCAACTAAACAACCATATAGTTTGGTACGAACATGCTAATAGTTTAGATAATTTAGGAATGTATGAAGAAGCTGTAATCGCTTATCAGCAAGCATTGAAAATTAAAGCCGATTTCCAAGACGCTTGGATAAGTCTAGGTGCTGTATTGTGCGACCATTTTCACAAGTACGAAGAAGCACTAGAATGTTTTGATACAGCTTTGAGAATCGACTATTTAGACGATTTTGCTTGGTATAATCGGGGTAATGCGTTAGAACAGTTAAAACGTTACGATGATGCTCTCGCCTGTTACAATATAGTGTTGAAACTGAATCCAGATGATGAAAATGCCTGGTACAGTCGCGGTTGGGTGCTGTATGAAATGGGAAAATATCATGACGCGATCGCATCTTACGACGAAGCTTTAATTATGAAGCCTCTAGATGATTCTACTTGGTATAACAAGGCTTGTTGTTACGCTGTATTGGGTAATGTCGAAAAAACTATTGAGTGCTTGCAAGCAGCAACAAAATTGAGTCCAAATCAGTATCATCAAATGGTAAAAATTGAAAGTGATTTTGATATAATTCGCAATGATGCCCGATTTCAAGAGTTTATGTTGTAAAAGTTTGTATAATCCTGGTTTCATCAAAGTTACCGGGATTTTTGTTAAGCCATCAACTTGAGAATAGGATTAAAAGCATCTAAATATTAACTGGTAATAATCGCATAATTACAGGTAAAAGCAACGACATTATCTAAGCTGGTGTAGGGAACGACATTATCAACCCAACCGCAGGAGATGATTGATGCGAAATAAAATCAATACACAGTATCTGCTATCGTTATTAACGATACTACTTATCTGGGCAGTAGTAATAAGTATTTTTTCATCGATACCAAAATAGCTTTTTAGCAAAGGCCACAAAATAGATCCCCAACTTCTTAAAGGATGTTACCGCTTCATTGTGCCCTTACAATAGCGTGCGATAAGGAAAAATCGTGTTTCGGAAGAATCGTGTATGATAGTTTACGGTTCGTTTCCCACTCTGGAAAAGTATTTAAACATTCTACGCACTGAATGCACCTTACAGCAATAAATGTGTACCTGTGCTTGCTTCCAAGTTTTTGATAAATTAAGATACGAGGTAACCTCCTTATAAAGCCAACACGATGACTTTTACTGCAAGTGAGTATAAGTATATAGAGCTTGATAGCAACAATGTTCCTTACATAGCTGGGACAACGATGAAATTAATTGAATTAGTCTCTGGCTACATTGCTTATGGTTGGAGTCCTGAAGAACTTCATTTTCAACACCCATACTTAAGCATGAGCCAAATTCATTCGGCTTTAGCCTATTATTGGGATCGTAAGACGGAACTAGACTTGGATATGCAGCGCCGATTTGATTATGTTGAAAAATTACGTATTGAGGCTGGCGAGTCTGCTTTAGTTCAAAAACTTCGGACTCAAGGGCTACTCAAATGAC
The DNA here is from genome assembly GCA_031379725.1 of Calothrix sp. OTE_75_metabat_31. Taxonomy (GTDB): domain Bacteria; phylum Cyanobacteriota; class Cyanobacteriia; order Cyanobacteriales; family Nostocaceae; genus JANNFJ01. Next base: position 784 of record JANNFJ010001100.1, on the reverse strand, counting down.
CCTTGCATTTTATATGGATGAACACGTCCATCGAGCAATTACGAATGCATTAAAACTACGCACTGTTGATGTACTGACGGTACAAGATGATGGTCTAACTGGTGCGGTAGATGACATTGTTTTAGATCGGGCTATTGAACTAAAGCGGGTTATTTTCACTCAAGATGACGATTTTTTGGTCATTGCTAATCGTCGTCAGTACTAAGGAATATATTTTACTGGTGTAATCTACGCCCACCAGCAGAGAGTCACTGTCGGGGATTGCGTGCGCGATTTAGAAATAATTGCTAAAGCTGCCGAAAAAGAAGATTTAGCTAACCAAGTGCAGTATCTTCCTTTATAAATAGGGGAAGGTTCTAGATTAGCGTGGCGATCTCGGCTATCTTTGACTTCGGAAGGTTTGCCAAACAGAGTATTGGTAAAATAACTAAATATCTTTAATTTTTAAAACAATTTTAATATGCTCAAACCCATTCTAACCCTTACAGAAGATACTATCGCGTATGGTATACGAGAACTAACAAATCTCGACAGCGACTTAGCAAATATTATTCATACCTACGGAAATCCACCAAACTGGACAAGGGAAAAAGGATTTATTGGACTAGTGCGAATTGTTTTAGGACAACAAGTATCAGTGGCAGCAGCAAATTCAATCTACAACCGTTTGCAAGCTTTAGTAATCCCCCTATCTCCAGAAAATTTACTAACATTCGATGATATACAACTGCAATCAGTCGGTTTAAGCCGCCAAAAAATCGTTTATCTTCGCGCCTTAGCAACT
>JANNFJ010001082.1:0-4482 GCA_031379725.1 Calothrix sp. OTE_75_metabat_31 | reverse complement strand
GACCAATTTGGATAACCAACTGTTAGAGTCGGTTGTTTGGGGGTTGGGAGTGCGATCGCTATTTATTTGTGGTTCATATCCATCACGTCTAGTATAGGTTAAAAGTCCTTCGACATCACCTAATCTACCGGCAACGGTGGTGGTATTTGCAATACCTCTATTTGCACTATCGTAAGCAAATTTGTTGCTTAAATAGGCATCATCTCCAGATTCGTTGAGATAGTCTGTTGGGTCTTTGGTAATGAAGGTAACAACACCACCAATTGCATCGCTACCATAAAGAGTTGATGCAGAACCACGAATAATTTCTACTTGTTTGAGTGTTTCTGTTTCAACGTAATTTCTACCTAATTGCGTGCTACCAAAATCAAATGATTCTGGTAAACGAACACCATCAACGTGGAGTAAAATTCGATTTCCATCGACACCACGAATATTGAAGTCTTGAAAACCATAACGTCGAGGGTCTCCGCTAGTAGAAACTCCCGGTTCGTAGCGAATTAAGTCATCTAAATTTTGGATGAGTTTGTTATCAATATCATTAGAATCAATAACGGTAATTGTTCCAGGTGAGTCTTCTACAGAACGCGGTGTTTTTGTTCCCGTAACTGTAATCTCAATATCCGCTTCATCATTAGGTTGCTCTTTTTGTTTCTCACATGCAGGCTTTTTCTTGTCATCACCATTTGTTAGTTTATAACCAGGAGGACATTTTTTGGGCTTCTTTTTTTCGACATTAGCTGGTTGTTGTGTCAGTAATTCTGCACTGGTTGCCGGAAGTTTAACTTCACTAATTCGGGGAATATTTTCTATATCAGAGTCGCTACTATTTTTTGATTCTGCGAACACTGTCGGCACTACAAAAATATCCAGCACAAATATGCTGAGAAACAAAAGACGAAATTTCACAACTTAACCTCACACAAAAAATAAAGGTACGATGACGAAGCGTAATTCGACGGTCTGTGAGAAGCTTGAAACTAATAAAATTGCGTATCCGAAATGAAAGAAAAGTAGCACCACCCTAATGAAAAACAGTGTTTGTTGTCATGGATAAACCATCCACTGTGCAAGTAAATAATCAAGATGCACCCAAACTTGTTAGTTACATGACGCTAAGGGACAAACTTGCAAACCTATAGGTGTATCTATAATTGCCACTTCTACACCCAAAACATCGATTAAGTTATTAGGTGTTAATACCACTTCTGGGGTTCCTAAGTCATAAATTATCCCATGACATAGAAGTGCAATCCTTGTACTGTACCTAGCTGCTAAGTTCACATCATGCAAAACTGTAATGATTGTTAATTGTTGTTCAATATTCAATTGCTTGAGGAGTTCTAGCAATTCCAACTGATAGCGAATATCTAAATAAGTAGTTGGTTCATCTAATAGTAAAATTTGTGGATTTTGAGCCAGTGCTAGTGCTAAAAAAGCCCTTTGTCGTTCACCACCAGAAAGTTGTTCTACAGGTCTTTCTGAAAAATCTTGCATCCCCGTTTGCTGCAAAGCTTTATCTACTTTTCCTCTATCTTTTGCGTTTAATTGCCATTGCCACCAAGGTTGATGGGGGGTGCGTCCTAAAGCAACTAATTGCCAGACTGTTAAACCAGCAGGAACTGTCTGTTGTTGGGGTAATAATGCTAGTTTTTGGGCAATGTAAGATGTCGGTTCGTTGTGAATTGCTTTACCGTCTAATAGTACGGTTCCTTGTTGGGGTAACAGCAAACGAGTCATTAATTTTAGTAAAGTAGATTTACCAGAACCATTCGCACCAATTAAACTCAACCATTCTCCCGATGCCAATGAAAGGTTTATTTGTGTCACGATTGGCTTATTTGTATACCCACCACTAATATTACGAGCTTCTAAAGACATTTTGTTAACTATGATTTATATAAGGTTATCTTCATCTTTATGAGATGCTATACCAATTCCTAATTCTTTTTTGGATTGTTTTAACTGCTTCCACAGTACTTTTATTTGACAATAAGCTTCTTCTGAAGATATTTTTCCTGATGTTTCTAAAGCTGCTATATAGCTGACTCGTTGGGAAAATTCTTGTAAATTAGCATTAAACACTAAGTTCTCTGGTTTAACTTCACCATAATAACGACTGCGAGGATATAAAAAGTTATATTTGTCCATGATTCCACCATCTTTACTTAGGGATTGAAGCTGCCTAGCTTTGAATATTAAATTTAAGTAATAGGCATATTTTTAACAGCTTGTATAATTGCTTGATTCAGATATTTTCAAATGAGATAAAACTTATTTTTGGAGAGGAAATCATCCCCAAGCAAAGCTTGGGAACGAAAGAGAGGAGAACACAATTTAAATTTAAATACTTGGATTGCGACGGTATAATAACCAAATAAATAATGGGGAACCTAATAAAGCAGTTACAGCACCCACAGGTAGTTCCACTGCACCCAAACGCGAAAGCAAATCGGCAAAAGTCAAGACCATTGCACCTGCTACAGCACTCAGTGGCAAAACAATCCGGTAATCTGTACCAACCAATAAGCGGACACCGTGGGGAACTATCAAACCCACAAAGCCGATTAACCCACCCACACTCACCGCACCCGCTGCTAATAGTGCAGCAACACCACCGATGAGGATGCGCGATCGCACCAAAGGAACTCCCAAGCTAACCGCTAAATCGTCACCCAAATTCAATAGATTGACGGTTCTAGCCAGCAAACATCCTGCTAATAAAGCGAAGCAGATATAAATTCCTGCCACCTTGACTTCACTCCATCCCCGTCCATTCAAACTGCCAATCAGCCAATTTAGCGCTGCTTGCACTTGCCCATCTTCAGCCATCAGCAACAACACAGCTTGAACCGCACCAAGTAGGGAACTAACCGCAACTCCACCCAAAATTAGCCGTTCAACTGAAATTCCATTACCCTGACGAGCTAACAAATAAACAAAAATAGTTGTCAATAAACTTCCAGCCCAAGCTGCCAAAGGAACCCATGTTTGTAACAGTCCCAAGGTCAGAAAACCAATGGCAACTAAACCAGCACCAGCGGAAATACCAAGCAAAAACGGGTCAGCTAAACTATTTCGTAACATTCCCTGTAAAAGTGTACCCGACATTCCCAAAGCTGCACCTACGAGCATTGCTGCCAAGGTTCTAGGTAGCCGCAAATCCCAGAAAATTGTTTGATACAAAGTATCTCCCTGATGTAACAATGCTTGCCATAATTGCCTTGGTGTCATTGCTACTGCTCCCATTGATAGGGAAATGCCAATGACTAGTAGTAGCGCTGAACATAGCAGTAAAGTTGCAACCAGAACCTTTTGGGGCTGCATTCCTGTGGAAGTGCCAACACGAACCTTTGGGACTCGAACTGGAAGCCGCAACTTTGATTTTGCCATTTACTTTATAGGTGTTCTGAAAAAGCCCTGTAAGAATTCAAGCATTGTTGAAATCTTATGTCAACTATTTAGGGAAAATAGTATCCATTTACACTAAAGTCAAAAATCAATGTTGCAAAAAGTGTAAATATCAAAACTTACAGCAGTTTTTGGGTAAATAGACCACACGTAGGGGTACGATATATCGTGCCCTTACGACTGTGGTAAAAAAAATGCTCATTTACCACAGAGTCACAGAGAAGCCAGTGCGTTGCGGGGGTTCCCCCCGTTGTAGCACCTGGCGCGTCGCAGAGTAAAGAGGTTAGGGAGGAAGATTTTGTTTATGCACTCATTTTAGACGGAACGCTGCTTTCTATCCTGAACTATTTTCCAAACGTCATCCCAGTGTTTACTGACCAGTTTTTCGAGCTTATCTAAATAATCGTCGCTCAAATAATCATCACGAAAACAATCGGCTTCATCATCTTTGACTCCTTTAAGACTAAACATATCTAGGTTGGAGCTGGGATTTTGGTAAATCATACTTATTCTTCAAACTTGACAGTGCTTATTCATAAAGAATATCAATAATTTTCAGTTTTTTCACTTGAAAGTACGATTTAGCCTTTGGTTATGACGAAATATGATAGTTGCTGATGGTTCTGAAGCTTTGTGCTTACTCTATTTCAAGCTATTCCGCTCTTATCATTAAGAAATTCTATTAAAACTAGCTTTGAGCAATAAAAATATGGATATATAGATTTATTGATAATTAGTTGCTATAGTTCTTATTGTAAGTTAACAAAACGATTGTCAGTTATGCAAAGTACAACAAGCACTGTAAAAGCTAATGCTCCCGTAGTCGAAGCCCGTAATGCATGGCGTTGGGGCTTTACGCCACAAGCAGAAATTTGGAATGGTCGTCTAGCTATGCTAGGTTTTACTGCGGCAGCCTTGATTGAACTATTTTCCGGTAAAGGTTTTTTACACTTCTGGGGTATTTTGTAAATTCTGGCTCAGTTTTTGTATTCGGGATAACTAATCTATATAGCGTTTTCTAGTGGTTCGTGTCATAAGTTTTGAGGGGTTCAAAGAAAATTTGGTAGTGCG
>JANNFJ010001060.1:0-3776 GCA_031379725.1 Calothrix sp. OTE_75_metabat_31 | reverse complement strand
GGATAGGCATCCTGCCTGTCCTACGTGGCTTTTATTGAAAATTATTATACATTCTTATATATTCAACAGCTTATAATAATTTTTGGGAATTAAATAGAGAATATTTAACACCCCATTCATGCATTGCATAAAGCAACGGTTTGAGTGTTTGCCCTAAAGGTGTCAGGGAATATTCGACTTTAGGGGGAATTTGTGGATAAACTTCACGGTGAATAATTCCATCATCTTCCAGTTCTCGAAGTTGTTGGGTAAGCATCTTTTGTGTAATTCCTAATAATGCACGTTGCAACTGGCCGAAGCGTTTTACATCGGTCATCAATTCACGAATTATCAATACTTTCCAGCGTCCACCAATTACTTTTAGCGTTGATTCGACTTCACAGGTGAGTTTATCGTGCTGTTCTAGGTTAGATTGCATAATAAGGGAGTAGCTTTATAGGACATTCAGTATTGTAGGGTGCGTTACGACTTGCGTCTAACGCACCCTACGTATCTTTAAGTGCAAGGCGCAGGCTACGCCAACAAAAATCAAATATGATTTCTATAGGATGCTTTAAAAACAGCCAAGTTTCTACGGCTTTATTGCTAACTGTTTCCGACATCAATGTGGGAATATTTCTGACTATTCCTTGGGATAATGGGGAGTGATTTGTATTGGCTTGCTTACTGCTGCCAAAATTATTGACCTCAAAATCAACGCCGATTTAGTCGTTTTAAGTGCCTGCGATTTACCCTGGTTGGCAAGGGGCAGTAAAAATAATTAAACTCATTCCAAACACTTTCATATATCGATAGGTAAATTATCTTCACCTAAGCAACGAACTGCACTTTTATGGAATTGCAAGCAGTCATTAGCAATGATTCAATCTCAAGTTGGTATTTCACTGCCAACGTTTTAAGTGAAGCGATTACCAGGTCTCGTTTCTCCCTGTAGATTCGCCGCATCATCGCATCTGTTCCAACGGGAGCCGAATGAAAAGCAATCTTGCTATCTAAATCGCTTATTTTCTTCAAACATTCACTTACATCAATTGGCAACTCGTCAAGAGCACTACCAACGTCAATTCGATTCAAAGTGGATGCCAAATCCAAGTCCTCGCTCTGGACTTCAGGCTTGTTCCCCTTAATCGCAACCATCAACTCGTCTAATTCCGACACATCGACAATCGTGCGTCCCAATACTACCTGTGCTATCTCTTGCACTGCACGGGCACTTGTTGACATGAATCTCATCCACTGGTTTGCGGTAAAGCCTGATTCCTTCCATTGCGTATCAAGTTGATTCGCCAGTTGATAATCTTTAACTTCCAATCGAAATATTCCCACGCCACCCTGTTGGTTGCCCACCATTCCCAAATCAACAGTCGGTTCGACTTGCACATTGGGAACAACAGGTATATTGGGAACAACAGGTACTTGAGGAGTAAGTGACTTAATCGTTGGAATGCTTTTAATTTTATGTTGACGCTGTATCGCGTCAATGTCGGCACAACTCACCGTAGAACCTTCATCGTTACATTCGTCGATAAAATCAGCTAACGCGGCTCGTGATGGACGCTGGTTCGGTGTGAGCAATCTCAACAATTGCAATGGACTGACACCACCAGTCAACGCATCAAAATTATCACCAAAATAGTCGAAGAACTTTATTAATCGGTTGACATCGCTCGTTACGAACTCGTTACTATAAATCCATCCTGCAAATTCTTTGCCTAGTTCTTCGTTCATTTGCTTGAAGGACTGACCCGCTGCCAACAATGCCCCCGTCGCCAGCCCCAGTAACGAACGAATACCTTCTACATCCGTTGCTGCGCCGTCATTTAAACCACTTTCAAAAAAAATTTGAGAAAACTGAGCTGTAAGTGCGATATCCATGTTAAGATAGCTCCCAGATACTTCAATTTAGAGTAGATAGTTGAAAGCAAATAGCTTAAAGCTAAAAGCTCTAGTAGATTTAACAAGAACGCACCACAAGTTTTGTCAGGACGTGGGTGCGTTTTTGCTTTGAATATAAATATTCTACCATCACAGTAATACAATCAGACATTAAGTATTGTAACAATATTTGACAAAACTCCGGACTGAGCTGTATGCAAAATTTGATACCTCCGATACATTTGGCGATCGCATAACAGAGAATATTCTAATGATGGAACTTGTTCTTGAAATATGCAAAGATAGCAGCCTTCTCACCTTCAAAAGCTAGAGAAATCCTAACCACCTCCCATAAAGCCATAACTCTATGGGGTGTAATGCGAGGGGGCAAAGTATGTATGTTAAGCCTATTTTTTAAATTCGCTTTCTTGATTTTGGTGGTCGCCATCACTACCCGTAAAAAGATAGGGATTTAATTTCGTTGCAGACCCTGAAGGTAAGATAAGACGAACTGGAGATTCTGATAATAAATAATTCCATACCCAGTTTATGAAAACATGCAAGCGGTTACGGATACCCGGTAAAAACGCAAGATGAATAAACAACCACAGCAACCAAGCTAAAAACCCCGTTATATTAATACCTATACTCGCAACAGCGGTATGTCGTCCAATAATAACCATCGAACCTTGATGCTTGTACTTTAATGGTTGGGGATTTTTGCCTTTGATTTGACGCAAAATATTAGTGGCAGCTGTAATACCTTGTTGCGTTGCTACAGGTGCGACCATTGGTAATTTTATATCTTGTAGTGCTGCTAAATCCCCAACCACGTACACCTGGGGATATTCGGGAACTTGCAGGGTCGGTAACACTGTCACTCGACCATTCTTATTCGTTGCTAATCCCCATTTTTGGGCATTTGGGTTACCACGTACCCCCGCAGTCCAAACAACGGTTTGAGTGGGAATAACTCGTGAATCTTCGAGATAAACTGCATCTTCGGTTATTTGGGTGACACGCGATCGCACTCTCACCTCTACTCCCATCCGTTCGAGTCTACGCTTTGCATAATCGCTTAAATGGGGTGGCATTTCTGGTAATAACTTCTCACCTGCTTGCAATAGCAACACCCGCACTCGACGCAAATCGACCGATGGATAATCTTTTGCTAAGGTGTTACGAATCAATTCAATTAATTCACCTGCTAGTTCCACCCCCGTGGCACCACCCCCAACGATTGTAAAAGTCAGTAATTGTTGACGTTGGGATAAATCGGCAGTAAAAAGCGATTCTCCTTTGGAGAGGCTTTGCCAACGTTCAAAACAGTCCAAAATTTGATTACGTAATTTTACGGCATCACCCAAAGATTTTAAAGCAAAGCTATACTTACTTGCTCCCGGTACTCCCAGAAAATGCGAAGTACTACCACAAGCCAAAATCAAATAATCGTAATGAACCAAACAACTATCAGTCTCTACGACCTGACTCACGGGGTCAACTCGCTTAACTTCGGTAGTGGCAAACTCAACATTAGGTAGCTTTCTTAACAAACCCCGAATTGGGTAAACAATATGCTCCGGTTCGAGTTTACAAGCTGCAATTTGGGGAAGTAAAGGTAAAAAAGCATGATAATTATCCCGGTTAAGCAGCAGCACCTCAATATCGGAATTGGCAAACTCTCGCACTGCGGAAATTCCCGCAAAACCCCCTCCCACAACCACTACTCGTTGACGTGTCATTGATTCCCCTAACTTATATGTTGCTACCTTTGAGCAATCTAATTGCTTAATACGTAATTGTGCAACCCGGAAATCTCTGGAATTAGGGGAGTAGGGAGTGGGGAGTAGGGAAACCCCGGTCACGTAGATATTCAAGATGCTTCGTTCCTCAGCATGACA
>JANNFJ010001051.1:0-3105 GCA_031379725.1 Calothrix sp. OTE_75_metabat_31 | reverse complement strand
ATAGCGTTGAAATTCTGCTTCCGCATTGTTTAATTCGGCCTGCAAACGGTTGATTGTCGCTGCTTGTGCTAATTTGTCACCCTTTAATTGCGCTTCTAATCGGGCAATTATTTCTTGCTGTGCTTGTTTATCACCTTGCCATTGTGCTTCTAACCTAGCAATTATTTCTTGCTGTCCAACTTTATCACCTACTGTCTGTGCTTGTAACCTAGCGACAGTTGCTTTCTGTGCTTGAATTTGCCCAGTTTTTGCCCCTGCTTGTACCTGTGCTAATTTCGCTTTTGCCATTTCTACTTGTTTTTGGGCAACTAGTAAACCATCTTGCAGTCTATTTCTTGAATCTAAGATAGCTACAACTTGCCCAGATTTTACTGTATCACCTTCTTTGACGAGGAATTTGGCAATGCGATCGCCATCGAGGGGAATTGGTGCCGATAACTTGATTATCTCGGTTTCGGGTTCCAATCGTCCCAGTGCGGTCACTTTTTTTACTTCCGGCAGGGTTTCTACTGGTTGCTTTTGGGCAGTGCCAACTAACCCAGATTGCGAAACTCCGTAATAAATAACTCCACCAGTCACTACAGTTGCAGCAATTACCATCCCCATCATCCACCTGTTCCCAGGTTTCATCGATATTTTCATCATAATTTGTCCCTCCTAAATAAATGTTATATTTATGATTCCCAAAATTTACGTGCTTATTTATTTTGTAGCTACTTCAACATTTACAGGTTGTTTGAAAAAACGCTCCACAAGAATATAAATAACTGGAATTACAAGCCACATGTAATCCCATAATTCCTGATTTAACCAAGCTACTGCAATGGATAGCAAAGCAATCACTGGTTCAATCAAGGCTTTAATTTTAGTAATATTAATAGTTCTATTATCCAAGCTGGCATCGACTAATCGATGATTATTTGTCGCATATACCCAATTAGCGAACGAACAGACACCGATTGCTGCAATATTCAAACTAAAGCAAATCTTTACCATCAAGTTATGAGGAAATGTCATGAGAAAATCGTTGGATAAAGGTACTAAAAACAAGCACATGAGATAAGTAACACCTATCCAAAGATGTACTTCATCGGTTCGTTTATAGTAAGCAAGTTGCTGTGAATGAGCAATCCAGTAAACTGCCACTAATATAAAAGTGATGACATATGTACCTAAAGGTTTTAATTGAGTCATTAAAAATTGATTGATGTCACTATTTGTCATTGATTGAATATTTTCTGGCAGGTCAAACCCTACAACAGTAAGTGCCATCGCAAAAGCAAAAATACAATCACTCAGTCTTGCTAGGTGACGAATTGTATTTGTAGTTAGTTCATTTTCTACTTGTTTGACAATCATATCTCTAATTTAGCCCTTAGACCTTCTGGGTATTTTTCAAAATATGTCTCTAACATTTTCCCAAGTAATGTACATTGCTCAACTAAATCAATTTCTTCATTTCTCATCAATCTTTCTAAAATCAATCCATCAATTAAACATAAAATAAAGTTAGCTATTGTTTTATCTTCAAATCCTAAAAATCTATATATCTCCTGCTGATATCGTTCGCAAATCATTTTAATAATCGAACTATCATTTACACCTTCTGCATCTTGATGTTGATAAAAATCAACTAATAAATAATTCCATTTAATATGATAATCTTGATATTTATGTAAATATTTCCCTAATGCAATCGCCCGCTCTTTTAAAGTAGTTGCACCCTCCGATTCCGCAGTCGCATTCAAAATATCTTTTTCGACAACTTCCTGAATTAACTGCAAAAATAATTCTTTCTTACTCGGAAAATAATGGTATAAAGTCCCCGTCGAAACTCCTAACCCTTGGCAAATTTGCCGCATGGTTATGCTTCCATAACCTTTTTCGGCAAATAAATCAAAGCATTTACTCAGCAACTCCTGACGATACAAATTGTGGTCAACGATTTTGGGCATGGTACATATGTTTTATATCGAACGCTCGTTATTTTATTATATATGCTGACTCCGGCTAGATGTCAATGTCTTATATCGAATAGTTGTTATAAAAAAGTCCTATATGTACGATTGCATGTGACGTATATTCAGGTCATCGATACCACATAGTAAAATAGATTTCTATACCTTTGATTGCCGTTAGGCGGTAAGCAATACTCAAAATGTCGAATTTTGAAATCCGACCTGTGTTTTTACCTCTGATGCCGCTTGCAGCGCTGAATAATCCCTTGCCATTAAAATTGATAAAAATTCAAATATTTAATGGATCGAAAAAGCTTAAGCGTACAATTATGATTTTTCGTGATTCCACAGTATTAGACATCTGGTAGAAATTAATTATGCGTTGCCCGAAAGCCCTGGTAGGGGCGCAAGGCATTGCGCCCTTACATTATTTTTGGAGATGTCTATTGTAGAGGCACGATACCTAACTGCCCCTACGTGGGACTGCGGTGTCTTTCAAGAAGTCAGGGGTCTGATTGCTGCGATTGATAATACATTTAATAATACTAATATAAATGCACTACTGTATTACTGATTATTCTTAATAAAAGCTATGTGATGGTTACTTGTTTGCTGCCTTTCGCTACAGAAATACTTCTACAAATAAAAATTTTCTCATAAACGCCAAACAAAAATTAATATAAATAATCCTTGATTGTGATAATATATGCTTCCGCAGTTAAAATCATCGGCAATAACATTTTCTAGGTAAAAATAGCTGCTTAAAAAAAGCATTTTTGATTACAACTTGACTTTTGAGAAAAATAAGATTGCAGACAACTTTACAAAACTAATTATGAGCAAAATATAGACAGCAAAAAAAAGATGATTGGGGAAGCACAGAGAAACAATGGTAGCTCTAACAGAGAACGTCCAACGTCGGTTAACGGTACAAACCGTTGAAATTGCTCCTAACACAACAGCAATTCGCTCGCTCGATTGGGACCGCGATCGCTTTGATATCGAATTCGGTCTGCAAAACGGTACAACCTACAACTCGTACCTGATTAAGGGCGAAAAAATTGTCTTAGTAGATACATCCCACGGCAAATTCCGCGACCTATATCTGGAAACGCTCAAAACCCTCGTCAATCCCAAAGCGATTGAC
>JANNFJ010001010.1:0-4771 GCA_031379725.1 Calothrix sp. OTE_75_metabat_31 | reverse complement strand
CCCGAAGATAACGTTAAGGTGTTGGCAATAACATTACTTGGTAAATTGGGGTCAGTTCGCAGACGGTTAATAACCGCCGAAAAGCGTATAGAATCATCTAATGCTTCAATTCCCGCTTCAAAATCGGAAGCGTGGAGAATTTGCAATTGGAAAGGTGCATCAATTTGGTAAAGGCTAACGGTATTACTTACCTCGTTAGAAACTGCAAGCAGTGGTTGAGCATTCGGACTGTCGGCAGCAGCAATGAACTTTACACCTTCGGGACTAATATCACCTTCTGTACGAATATACTGGATAAATTGGGGAGAAGCGGGGTTACTCAGGTCATATACCATGACACCACCACCAGCACGCTCTAAACCAATAAATGCATAGGGTTGACCGTTGATATAACCGATAGTTGCAGCTTCTGGTTCGGGTCCCTTGTCATCGGAGCGAGTATCAACTTCAGCGGCAACACCATTATTAGCATTAAACAGTGTTGGTGTTTGAGTTTTGGTAATCTGTTCTATCTGGTCGCCACTGTCAAAAACTAATTTGCCTGCATCGTCCCATATCGAGAAGGAACGAGCGCCAAAGGTGTACAATTTATCATAATCTCCATCCCCGTCAGTATCTCCAAGGGTATTGGTGATTTTCAAGCGGCCCAGATTAGCGTTATTTTTGAGCGCAGCAGCATTAGGAAAAACTGTAGGGTCGAGAACAACTGCATTACTACCAATTCTGGCTTCTTCGTTGAAAATACTTCCTTCGGTGGCATTGGGAGCGGGTAAAACTCCATCTGCTGTGGGACGGATGCGCGAATCCCCTTCGTTAGCTGTAATATAGTAGGTTTTACCAGCTACTTGGAACGATGATATTGCATCGGGTTGGTACATCCCCAAAACAGGACGAGGCTTAATGTCACCAACAATAGTATCGCGATCGCTAGCGTCAAAGCCATTACCTGCTAGACTGTGGTCTTTAAAGCCTAATGGTAAAACGCTGAGGATTGTAGAAGTCGCAATGTCGAGAACTGCTACAGCATTGTTTTCCTGTAAAGTCACAAAAGCCCGTTTACCATCGGGAGAAACAGCAATATACTCTGGTTCTAAATCTTGTGCAACTGTGGAAGCTGTACCATTGGCAAGCTTGCCATAAATTCTCACACCTTGCTGTCTTAAAGTCGCAGCTTGAGCGTTAAAGGCTGTAAAAGAAGCAGTAGTAACCTTAGTATTATCTAAAGCTGCAATACTTCCAGATACGTCAATAATGCTGACCGAACCTTCGGGGTCAACAGTGTAGGTTTCGTTTGGTTCTCCCTCATTTGCCACTAGGACTTTTGTCCCATCAGGAGTAAAGGTCAGCATATCAGGTAATGCACCCACTGTCACCTGAGCAAGTGCTGTGGGATTAGCAATACCAACAGTCGCATCGAAAAATACGACTCTACCAGGGTTAGTGGCAGTTGCAGCAGAAACTGCGATCGCAACAATACTGTTATTGCTACCTGTACCTTTCCTAACCGCTACACTTTGAACTCCTGCCCCAAAACTGGAGAGGTCAATATTACCGATTTTTGTAGGTTTGGTGGGGTCTGAAACATCAGTAATTTGAAGTACAGGTTTACCTGCTACTTCTCCCGTTGTAAACAGACGTTTGGTTTTGGGGTCAAAATCAGAAATTTCAGCACCATCTAATTTAATAGTGCCAGCGAATTTTAGTTGAGGTTGATTAGCCATTGTTGTGTATTAATTAAGAAATTGAATTAAAGATACTCTGAGTGCTAATAAATTTCGAGGACAATTATTTTGTCCGTCCTCAAGACGTGAATTTTTGGTATTAATCTTAACTGGATTGGTTTACACGCAATTCCAATTTTTCGTCGAAACGTTCTGATAAAGTGCTTTCTCAATTTAGAAAACAACCAAGTTTTTTTGTCGTAACAATTTAAAACAATGAAATAAAAACAAGATTAATAATAAATCTTATTTTCACCTTCAATGCTCAAGCTAAGTCTTTAGTCTTTCCTAAAAATCAGTTACACTAATCTATTTTTGCTAGAAAGCATTAGTAATAAATACTTTCCACCAATAGAAATAGTCAATTCTATGTATAATTGTTCATTGATTCAATAGATTGAAAGTAAACATCTAAATAAAAGGTATTTATTCAATTCTTCAAAGTCATATTATCTGAATAAGATTAAGGAATAGCTAATAATCTGTTAAAACAAACATGAAATGAAAATTTTTTAGCTTGAAACATGTTTGTATTCATAAGCCTTGCTATCAATTATGGTTAGTGATAATAGCTACGGTATTTGTAGTTTATAATACTAGTAAAATAGCCGATATATCCCGTAAGGGCACGATATATCGTGCCCTTACATCTTGTTGACAACGGACAAATGACAGTTCTTTCTACTTAAACTTCATTGCCAAACACTATCCTTACGCCCCAAAATAGTACTAATATAATTATTGCTAACCAATCGCGCCTTTTTAACTTTAAATCGTGCCATTGCACCCGATGCTCGTTAGGACTAGTAAAACCACGCACCGTCATTGCACTTGCCATTTGGTCGGCACGTAAAAGCAAATTTTCCAAAAGTCTCTCAGTCACAACTAGCCAAATCTTCAACGCACCTTTAAATCCGAGCTTTTTCCAATTTATTGCCCGTGTCATAATGGCACGAATTAAATTTTGGATTTCTTCTAAAACTAGCGGTATAAATCGTAAGGATAAAGTCAAGGTTAAAGTTACTTCTGTAATAGGTAATTTAAACCTCCTTAAAGGCTGCATCAAGCTTTCTAAGGCAGTAGTAATTTCTTCAGGTGCGGTCGTTAGTAAGTATAAATTAGTGCTATATAAAATTGTAAATAAAAGCGTACTTAGTTTTATCGCTAAGTCCAACGAACGACGAGTTATCTGAATCGGACCGATTCCAAAGGGTAGATATGTTTCAAATAGTACATATTTATAAGTTTTAGCACCAGTTTCACTTGTCGCTGGCTTTGGTGCAATTTGTGGAGTTGAAGGAGAAGGTAAAGTCGGTTTGACTGATTGGGGTACTGTTACTTGAGATGATGATGGTAAGCGGTTTTGGTAGCGTAAACCAAGTCCATCAGGAGTAATAGCACCAATCGCTAAAACAAAGACTGATAGTAGTAATAACCCTAGCATTTGCTGCGGTTGTTGCCAGATGCGCCGGGGAATTCTCGAAATTAGAGTCGCTACAACCAGCCATATTACTAATAAGATACGCCAATTGTTGTTAGCAAAAATATAAGTCGTCAAAAAACTCATCAACCACATAAATTTTACACGTGGGTCGATTTTGTGCAGCCAGCTTTGTGGTTCTTCGAGATAAAGTCCAAGTGGTAATGAGCGAAGTAAATCCATCGGGGAGGTACGTAGGGGCGGGGTTCCCCCGCCCATTATTGATTAAGGAGTGAAAATTATTACTTTAACTTATCACTCAGATTGATAACTTATTATTTGTAACTTATTATTCCTAATTCATCACCCCTACTAATTAATAATGGGCGGGGCGACCCCGCCCCTACTAATTAATAACGGGCGGGGAGACCCCGCCCCTACTATCTGGCTTTGCCAGAAACGCGAACTGCACGGTTAGCATTAGCCACATTATCGTTATTTTCGGCATCGCGGACTTTCTTGCTGCGCCAAATCAAACGAATTGGTGTACCCTTAAATCCAAGCTGTTGACGGAATTGACGCTCAATGTAACGACGGTAGTTGTCGTTGAAGCGCTTAGAATCGTTGACGAATAGTGCGATCGCAGGTGGTGATGCACTGACTTGAGTCCCGTAGTAAATTTTACCCTGCTTACCACCGTTACGGCTAACTGGTGGTGAGTGCCAATGAACTGCTTCTTCGATAACTTCGTTGATTACCGATGTGGTGACGCGACGTTTATGTTCTGAGTGGGCATTAACAACGAGTTCTAAAATTTTCTCAACACGCTGCCCGCTAATGGCACTAACAAATATAGTTTCTGCCCATTCGGTAAAATTGAGCCGTTCTTCGATAGCTTTTTCGTGTTCGTAAATGGTATGAGAATCCTTTTCGATAGCATCCCATTTATTTACTACGATAATACAGGCGCGACCTTCTTCGATGATTCTTCCGGCTAATTTTTGGTCTTGTTCGGTGACTCCATCGAGTGCGTCAATCACCATTAATACAACATCCGCACGACGAATTGCTTTAAAAGCACGGTTAATGCTAAAAAATTCTGGACCGTATTCGACGTGTTTCTTTTTACGGATTCCTGCGGTGTCGATAATACGGTATTTTTGTCCGTCGCGTTCGATAAATGTATCAATTGCATCGCGGGTAGTACCGGAAATCGGACTAACGATTGCCCGTTCTTCACCGACGAATGTGTTCAACAGGCTGGATTTGCCGACGTTGGGACGACCGATGATGGCAACTTTAATTTCACTAGATGCAACTTCTTTAATATCCGGCAGGTGCTTCATTAACTCGTCGAGTAAATCACCAGTACCGCTACCGTGGATTGCCGAGATAGGGAAAGGTTCGCCCAATCCCAAAGACCAAAACTCTGAAGCTTGAACTAAACCTTGTTCGGGAGATTCGCATTTGTTGACTGCTAGCAAAATGGGAACTTTTTGCACCCGCAACCATTCGGCGATTTCTTCGTCAGCTTGGGTAAGTCCATATTGACCATCGACAAGAAAGATAGCGGCACTAGCTTCGGAGAGTGCTGCCATTGCTTGTTGACGAATCAACGGTAAAAATTCGG
>JANNFJ010000961.1:0-6861 GCA_031379725.1 Calothrix sp. OTE_75_metabat_31 | reverse complement strand
ATGGAAGTAATGCACGAGCGCAACGCTCACAACTTCCCTCTTGACTTAGCTGCTGGTGATGCTGCACCTGTTGCACTTACCGCACCTGCTATCAACGGTTAATTTTTAAACCATCTGAAGAGACGTTACATGTAATATCTCTACAACAATAAAAACACCTTCCAGAAACGGAGGGTGTTTTTTGTTGGTTGTCCATCCGTAGGATAGGCATTTTGCCTGTCCTACTACCTTTGCTCTGTGTCCTGTGCGTTCTCTGTGGTTATTGTTCACGCACAGGCGCATTCGTCGTAAACGCACAGAGGAGAAGGAAATATTTGAAAAGTCCAGGGTAAGGATGATGATTTATTTCCACTCGCCTTGTAAGGTGAAAGCTGCCCAATAGTAAGGATTTCGCCATTCCCTTTGCTGCAACAGTCGCATTTGGGCATCACGCAAAGCAGATGCAGGAGAATTACCTTGTAAAATCGCCTGATAAAATAACGGCATTAATTGTGAAGTGCCTTCATCATCAACTTGCCATAAAGACACCACAGCCCGCTTTGGCCCTGCATACATTAGACCTCTTGTCAACCCAACTAACCCTTCACCTCGGACATTTTGACCCAAGCCTGTTTCACAAGCACTCAGCACGACTAACTCAGCACCTAAATCTAAGTTGAAGATGTCACCCAAACGCAGGTAACCTTTGATGGGTTTGCCTTGTTTGTCGAATTGCGAAAGGACAATTCCCGATAGTTCGGGATTTTTGGGGTCGAGGATACCATGAGTAGCGAATTGTAAAAAACGGTATTGTTTAAGTTCTTTGCTATTTGCGAAATCGTAATTAGCATCAAAATCGTATGCATGTAAGCTTTGAGAGGGTGATATCAGTTTGAGAATTTTTTCGGCTTCCTTGCGAGTACCAGCTAAACGTGGCAATCGATTACTGTTAAGGTTTGTTATTGCTCGCCCAAGGCTAGAGCGATTAAGGTTAATTTCAAGATTGGGGGAAGCAGCTTGACCTGTAACTCGCTCATCATCAGCGGCAAATACAGGATCGGCAAGGATTGCAAAAGTTTTAGGTGCGAGTTGACGCTTATTGAGTTGTTGTCGGTGAGTAAACAAAGCAGTGATGGAAGGTAGATTGACTATTTCGTGGTTAATTATCAAGGGTTGATATGCAGAAGCTGATTTAGAAGTTGGGTCTGCCAATGCTGTAAAGGGAATATTGAGTAAAACCCCATCCGCGACAATAACTAACCGCTTCTTCTCTAACTTGTCAGCGACAGGAGCAAGAATTATTTGCCCTAATTGGAAAGCTGCCTTATTGATTAAATCAGGATTGTCTCTTCCATAGGGACTATTACCCGAAAATATGGCATCTCGAAAATTGTTTGCAGCATCTGCGATTTCTTTTTGTCTGGGGAGTTCGTAAGTATGAACAGAATCGAGTGTAACTGCCCAAAGATAGCTGCGATTTTCACCCAAAGAATATTGCAACAACAAGGAATCGTTATCGAGTTGTTGCTGAATTTGTGCTAATTGTAGTGGTTGTGGATACTTGAGTGCGGCATATTCTGGGTTGCTAGTGCGGATTTTAGTTTGCAGTTTGCGGTATTGGTTGAGGAGATTTTCAGTTTCTTTCTTAAGTACTGCAATTGAACTGGTAACATTGGGGTTTTTCTGGGTTTGAGCTTGTAAAGAAAATTGTAGTTTTTCTTGAACTTCAATTTGTTGTAATAAATTAGTTTCCTGTTCTAATAACTGAGAGTTTGCACCTTTACGAATATTCGCATTTGCTTCGGTTAACAATTCAATTAGCACCCTCGAACGCGATCGCTCGTTAGCATTAAGGGCCAGAACATCATATCCCTTAGATGGGTCGCTTTGATGGAGTTGCATCAGTAAGTCGGTTTGGAACTGATAATAATTTTGTACTGATGCAAAGTAGGAAGTGCGTAAATCTTGACTGTCGATTTTGGTGCGTATGTCTTCAATAATTCTAATTGCAGCTTCAATATGGGTAAGTGCCGCTTGTAAGTTGTTTTGACTGCGTTTGAGTACAGCAAGATTGCTAAGAATAATAGCTTCTCCACTTCGATCGCCCACTGCACGATATAATCCCATTGCTTGGTCGTAATACGAGAGTGCCTTCTGTTTTTCTCCTAAATCGAAGTAAACTGCCCCCATGTTATTAAGCGTTTGAGCTTCCCCACCTTTGTCTCCAACTGCACGATGTAACCACAATGCTTGGTCGAAAAATGCGTTTGCTTTCTGCTTCTGTCCCAAATCAGAGTAAACTGCCCCAATGTTATTGAGGGTTTGAGCTTCTCCAATTTTGTTTCCAAGTTTGCGAAACAATGGCAATGCTTGGTCAAAGTATGAAAGTGCTTTCTGTTTTTCTTCTAAATAGGAGTAAACTCGTCCGATATTATTAAGAGTTATCGCTTCTCCATCTTTATCCTCAACCCCACGACGCAATGGCAGTGCTTGTTCGTAATATGCGATCGCTTGCTGTTTTTCTCCTAAATCGGAATATAGTGCCCCCATATTATTGAGGGTAGTAGCTTCTCCACCTATTTCGCTCAAACCACGAAATAGGGGTAATGCTTGGTCATAAGATGAAAGTGCTTTCTGTTTTTCTCCCAAGGACGAGTAAATTGCACCAATATTATTAAGGGTTTGAGCTTCTCCACTTTTATCCCCCAACTTACGATGTAATAGCATCGCTTTCTTGTAATATGCCAGCGCCTTCTGGTTTTCCCCTAAATCGTGGTAAACTCTACCGATACCAAGAGATGTAATCGCTTCCCACCTTTTATTGCCTATTTCTCGGACTAGTTTTAAGGCTTGTGCTAATTTTGTAATTGCTTCTCGTCGAGATTCTACTTCTCCTTGCTGGTAAATTTTAATACCATCTTCAAATATTCGTTCTGCTGCCGTAGTTCTCTGTTGCGATGATTTCACCGCTTCTGACTCAGCAGCTATACTTACAGAAAATAGCGATAGCACAACAATAAATACAAGAAAAGTTAGATATACAACAAATCGGTTCTTCCAATATTTCTTTTTGATTTTGTTCATAACTGCTTACCGTTTGTCATCGTTGTGATTAGAATCCGTAATTATATATATTTCTGACCCATTCTTACTTATGCGGAATTCCTAACAATCACAAAATAAATGTTGCATTAAATTCTCAATTTAATCTACAATCTAATATTTGTTCAAAACGAATACTCAGCATGGTAAACCTCACACCCAATTCAAGTTTTAGTTTGACGATTCGTGTGGAAATTCCCAACCGGGTGGGAATGTTGGCAACCGTCACCGGAGCGATCGCAACGACTGGTGGTAATCTGGGACAAATAGATTTAATCGAGCAAACACGGGCTATCTCGACGCGAGATATTACGGTTGATGCGGCGAGTACCGAACATGCGGAGACGATTGTGCAAGCGGTAAAAGCTTTGCCTGATATCAAGGTGCTTGATGTTTACGACCGGACATTTAATTTACATCGCGGCGGTAAAATTAGTATTACGAGTCGTATTGAGCTTAAAAGCGTTTCCGATTTAGCGATGGCATATACACCGGGAGTAGGAAGAATTTGCCGTGCGATCGCTGACAATCCTGAAGAAGTTTACAATCTGACTATTAAGAAGAATACAGTAGCAATCGTTACAGATGGAAGTGCTGTTTTAGGTTTAGGTAATTTGGGCGCAGAGGCATCTTTACCAGTTATGGAAGGTAAAGCAATGCTATTTAAAGAATTTGCCGGAATAGATGCTTTCCCAGTGTGTCTAGCAACTCAAGATACCGATGAAATTATCCGTACAGTCAAGAATTTGGCTCCAGTTTTCGGCGGTGTCAACTTAGAAGATATCGCTGCACCACGTTGCTTTGAAATTGAGGAACGATTGCGGAAGGAATTAGATATTCCTGTTTTTCACGATGACCAACATGGTACGGCAATTGTCACTTTAGCGGCGTTATTCAACGCATTGAAGGTAGTAAATAAAACTATGGCGCAAATCCGTATCGTTATTAACGGTGCGGGTGCTGCAGGAGTCGCCATTGCCCGTTTACTGAAAAAAGCAGGGGCAGAAACGATTTTGATGTGCGACTCCAAGGGGATTCTCTCCACCAGCCGCACCGATTTAACCGAAGAAAAAAAAGAGTTTGCAGTTAAAGCCCAAGGTTCGCTCGCAGGTGCAATTCAAGGAGCGGATGTATTTATTGGTGTCAGTGCGCCGGGAGTTCTCACCGTGGAGATGGTGCGGTCAATGGCAAAGGATGCCATAGTATTTGCAATGGCAAATCCCATACCCGAAATTCAGCCGGAGTTAGTGGGTAAAGATGTAGCAGTAATGGCAACAGGACGCAGCGACTACCCCAATCAAATCAATAACGTCTTAGCATTCCCTGGAGTCTTTCGCGGTGCCTTGGATTGCCGTGCCCCACAGATTACAACATTAATGTACCTCGAAGCTGCCAGTGCGATCGCATCGCTTGTCAATCCCTCGGACTTAAGCCGCGAATTTATTATCCCATCAGTATTTGATAAGCGGGTAGCCCCTGCTGTAGCTGCCGCAGTCCAACGTGCAGCACGTAGTGAAGGTATTGCCCGTAGTTAGGTAAGTGGTCTAAAACGTCTAATTTTCCATTCCCTTCGTGCCCTACCCTACGGGAACGCCAAGCGCGTATGTGCCCTTTGTGGTTCAACACAAATTTTTGACCACAAAGGACACAAAGAACACAAAGAAAGATTCTTTCTTGATGCATTGCCATTTTGCCATTTTGCTACTCCCCCCTAACAAATTCCAAATACCCATTACTAAGTTCCTCTACAGCAGCATCATAAAATTGCTTACCGTGTTCAGGCGTTGCTAATCCGGGGTCGGAACCCATACGTCCATCAGGGTAGCGACGACGAAAATCGGTCGCACTGTAGATTTTGTGTCCTTTGCCGACTTCTTCGGAAATTGGTGCTTGTTTTATCGCTTCGGGATAAATATATTGAGTCAGTGCAACTTCGCTGGGGGTTGCATGAGAACCCTCTTTATCACCGTATAATTCTTTTGCTAACTTAAACACCGAACTGCACATAAACCAATTACCTATTTGGCATTGGACGTGACTTGCGTCGGGAATCTGTAAATCTTCCAAATAAATATAAGTTTCCGAAAAAGCAGCCTTTAACGTGGCAATATTACCACCGTGTCCGTTGATGAAATAAAACTTGCGAAAACCCGCTTTTGCTAAACAGGTAATATAGTCGCGTATTACCTGAATCATCGTACTAGGACGCAAACTTATCGTACCGGGAAAAGCAGTATGATGTAATGCCATGCCAACATTAATAGTTGGTGCTACAATTACTTCGGTTGCTTCACCAACACCCCGTGCTACAGCCTCCGCACAAATTGCATCAGTGCCAATTAACCCGGTGGGGCCGTGTTGTTCGGTGGAGCCTATTGGTAAAATAATCCCTTGGGAATGCTGTAGATAAGCTTCGACTTCCTGCCATGTACTTAGGTGTAGCAACATTTATTTTTTACCAATTATTGCCAATCAGGTACTATTAGGACTTACGCAATAAATACATAGAGACGGTTTGGGAGGGATTTTGCGTAAGTCATAACTATAACAATTTTATCTAACGTTATAGCGTTTCCCAGTCCCATGAGATACAGCAATTTTACACTCTTGTTAAGGGCGCAATGCCTTGCGCCCCTACATATGTACCTCATCTGGTTGGAACTGCCATATGAGAAATAGAGGATTAAGAACCTCGGCTTTGTAAGAGTTGTGGGGGAAGAAAGTTTCTCACGAATGAAATTAGAAATGAGATGGTGAATTTTTTAATTTTGGTATTGAGCCGTTAGTGGGATAGGTTCATCCTTTTTTGCATAATATAGATTTGACTACCCCTAGATAAATTATATCGCTAGGCTTGTTGATGCTTGTAATAAAGCAAAGATATTTAGCTTTGTCTGGATGTGCTAACTACCATTCAAGAAACGATTAATCTTAAAAGAGGCAAGTGAGTTTTATAGAAACGAGAATATTTTTTAGAAAAACAATTTTTCTCCTATGAGTTTTTACCTTTTAAAACTATGACTATCATCCCTGTCCTATATTCGTCTCTTTGAAAGTTTAAGTAAGCAATAAATTTACAATTGTTAATAAATGGTCAGCTTACAACTTAACTTTAGACTAGTGTTTTTATGAGACTACTTAATACAAAATAACTAGACATGTGGATTGCCCTAGATAATATTAGTAATATTGTGAGTTCAGGCTTGAACAGGCAGTTGTGCTTATGGCTGTACTGCGAACTGACAAATCAGCGCTACGTACCGCACGCATTCCCCAATTGAACTTTGTAGCTGAATAACTGTATTCGACTACTTTCGTATAAGGAGCTTTTAAGTGAATCATATATTTATAAAAAACTTTTTGGGATTAGACCATCTAGATTCCAAGAATGAAACACTGTTAGAAATTTTGTCAATATATGTGCTTTCTATTTGTAAACAAAAAACCTCAGATATTGATTTGGATAGTACTAAACTTCGAGACAAACTAAATAACAAATATTTAAGTGAGATTAGTACCTCCCCTTCTTTACCTACAAGGGTTTCTAATGCAGAAAATCCAAAAAAGACTTGTTCTCAACTTTCAATGGTGTGGGTTAAAGAATTTGATGGAACACGGGAGCGCTTAGTTGCAAAGTGGGTTAAAGAAGTTTAAACCAAAGTTATCGAAAAAGGTAAATTAAGATGTTCTTTCAGGCTTTATTGCTTTTACTGCTAGGGTCTACGAGTGGATTTTGTAGTGGTTTAATTGGCATTGGTGGTGGAACTTTTATTACTCCTG
>JANNFJ010000945.1:0-4943 GCA_031379725.1 Calothrix sp. OTE_75_metabat_31 | reverse complement strand
GTTAGTGCTGCTGCTACTGGTGGTGGCATGATGATGATGGCTGCACCTGCTGCTGCTGCTGAAGCTGTAGAAGAAAAAACCGAGTTTGATGCAATTCTTGATTCCGTACCTGCTGACAAGAAGATTGCCATCCTCAAGATTGTTCGTGAATTGACAGGTTTAGGTTTGAAAGAAGCTAAAGACTTGGTTGAAGCTGCACCTAAAGCGGTGTTTGAAGCTGTTACCAAAGATAAAGCTGAAGATGCCAAGAAGCGCATCGAAGAAGCTGGTGGTAAAGTTACTGTTAAGTAATATTACGATTACTTGCAGATTAAGCCCTCATCTGGTAAGAGTGGGCTATAAATGAAAAAGCTTGCGATGCGGATACCATTTTCAATGGTTGCTAAGGGCATCGCAGGCTTTTTTACTTCGTAGTTCGTATTTCGTAGGTTGGGTGGAGCGCAGCGTAACCCAACATAACCCAATAATAGTAAATAATAGTAAAATAAAATATCCAAAAATCACTTAAAAACGTCCGCCGTTTGGAATTGTCGGACGATATGGATTATTTAAATTAGAACTTCCAGGTAGAAGATACGTACCACTAGGATTAATTGAATTTGTTTTAGCGTTAACTTGCGTACCGTTTGAATAATAGTAAGTTTTAGAGCCATCGCTATTATTAATGGTGGTAGCAGGGTAAATTATTGTAGATTGATTAGGAACACTAATACCACCATTAGTATAAATTTGGGTTCCAGCAGGGTAGTTTAGGTAAGTACCTGTACCTCTAAGGGTTGTGTTTTGTGATGCGGTTTGAGCTTTGACTGTACTAACGCTTGCTGTCATTAGCGATAACACTGTTAATCCGGTGGTGATAATAAAACGTTTCATTGTGCGACCCTATTAGTATCGAAGTTAAAAAATAAGAGTGCTTCTTTTACTACTAGAGTAGGCAATGTTTCGGGCATTTGCCCTCCTACCATAGGGTAGTGGTGTATTTAATCCAGTCGTGAGATTTTGACCCATTAGTTATGCCGAATATGCCGTAGGGGCAGTTAGGCATCGTGCCCCTACAATCCTGTCGGATAACGAAAAATGCTTATGTGAGGGTGATATCAATATATACGATGCAAAAAGGAAGGGCGGGGAGACCCCGCCCCTACGTGTATGATGATTTATTCAGGGTATTGTGCGTAATTCACCGGATATCTTATAAAATCGTGGTATGAAATTGATAACGAAACTTAAATAATTTTGTATGGCAACATCTAATGTAAAAGTAACGATTTCCCTGTCTGATACAGGTATGGATGACGAGGAGTTAGAAACCGAAGTCGAGAATTTGCTACCTCAAATTAGGGAAGTCGATGGAGTCGAAGACGCAGATTTAGTTGCGGTTAGCGAGACTCCAGAAGGTTCTAAAGCTTTTGGTGGGTTTTTGTTAGGGATATTAACAGCCGAAGTCAACCCGGCTAATATTAAAAACTTATTTAAATTTTTGAGCGATCGCTTTTCAGGAAAACCCATCAAGTTGAAAGTAGAAAAGAAGGATGGCAATAAACTGGAAATCGAAGCTAGCAGTCAAGCTGAGTTTGATTATGCGATGGAAAAGGCTAAGGAATTTCTCGAATCGTAGGGAATTTTAGTTGTGCCAAAATCCCACCTGGGGTTGCAAACCCCAGTCTCATAGCGAAAGTCCTCTGAAGAGGACTGGAAAAAAATAGTCCATTTCAATGGACTTGTACTATTAGCCCAGGGTTTACAACCCTGGGCGGGCTAGAATACCAACGAACGGACTTTATTTAAAATTTTAGTTGTCCCAAAATCCCGGCAGAGGTTGCAAACCCCTGCCTAACAGCGAAAGTCCGCGATAAAATCTTGCTGGCAAAGTCACCCAAAGATGACCCCAAGTTAAAATATCGTAAGGAAGTAGAAAGTCGAGTTACTAAAGGAAAAGGTAAACTTTCTACTTTTAACCAAGCAATTCTAGATGGCAAACGTGATGATTTAAGAATTTCTGTCGAAGACGCTGAAACTATTCTCAATGAGGTGCTACAACCTTATCAAGAGTATGAGCGTAAGTTAAATAAATTTAAAGAAACACTAATCAAGGCAATTAAACAGCATTACCCTTTTAATCAGGATGACGAAGAAGCTTTAAAAGAATATCAGAAATACTTAGGGCTAGAAGATAAAGATATTTTATTAATTCATGAACAATTGTTAGCTCCCAAACAGGCAGAATATGAGCAGCAACAACGAGAATTAGAGCAATTACGGCAGCAGGAAGTAATTAAACAACAGGAGGAAGCAGAAAAATTACGGCAGGAACAACTATTCAAACTGCTACAGGAAGAAGAACTACGACAAGAGCAAATAAGTGCGTACAGTAAACACCAAGAAGAATTACCAAAAAAACCACAGGAAGCAGACAAATTACGAAAAAAATCTTCTTGTGTAATTCAAACTCAGGCATTTGAGTTTCAGTATGCAACGCTGACGTTTGAGGAGCGATCGCAATTTCTAGGTTTCGGCAAAAAAACTGTACCCAAAATTATATATCATCAAGCCAGTGCCAAATATTTCACCGAAGACCTGAGCAATGGTGTAGTCTTAGAAATGGTAGCAATACCTGGCGGCACTTTCATGATGGGTTCTCCCGAAAATGAAGCCGAACGATTCGACTCAGAAAGTCCACAACACGAAGTTACTATCCAGCCCTTTTTCATGGGTAAATATCCCATCACTCAAAAGCAATGGGCAGCAGTTGCAACTCTCCCAAAAGTAAAGATTGATTTAAATTCCGATCCTTCGCACTTTAAAAGTGGTAATCTACCGATTGAGTATATATCTTGGGATGAAGCAACCGAGTTTTGTTCAAGACTATCGCAATATACCCAAAAGCAAAATCCCAAGAAAACTTATCGCCTGCCCAGCGAAGCTGAATGGGAATATGCTTGTCGCGCCAGAACCACTACCCCGTTCCACTTCGGCGAGACTATTACAACTGAATTAGCCAATTACGATGGCAACTATACCTATGGTAATTCATCAAAGGGTGAGTATCGTCAGAAGACAACCGAGGTAGGTTTATTCCCACCTAATGCTTTCGGCTTGTACGATATGCATGGGAATATTTGGGAATGGTGTCAAGATGGTTGGCACGAAAGCTATCAGTCAGCACCAATCAATGGAAGTTATTGGTTAGATGATAATGATAATCAAAGCAGAAGTATGCTGCGTGGTGGCTCCTGGGACTTCAAGCCGAGACATTGCCGTTCTGCGTATCGCCTTTGGGGCGGGCGCAGCGATAGGTACTACAATATTGGGTTTCGGGTTGTGTGCGTTTTCCCCAGGACTTAATTAGCTCTTTACACTCTTACCCTTTTGCCCTCTACCCTGTTTCCTTTACCTTTCTTTCCCTTGCGCGAAGCGCTAAAAATTATTTTTTAAAGTTATAAATGTCGGATTTACCAACCATATAGAAAACTTACGATTTAATCAAGTGGTATGTACCAATTCTTAATAAACTTCCCAGAGACCATAAGTTTCTGCTAGGGAATAGAATTATACTCGAACTATACGAGCTTTTAGATAACCTAATTATAGCCCGTTATGCAACAAATAAAGTAGTACAGCTAGAGTCATTAAATAGTAAATTAGATATTTTACGTTACCAAACACAGTTTTAAAAGATAAAGTGCCCCGCCCCTATTATGGTTTAATGAAATCAAAAAGCTATAAATAGAATGCTTCATGCGGCGAGACTCAATATTTTATAAACTCTTTCAACAATCCCCCACCCTATTATTTGAACTCTTGACAAATCCCCCGACAAATGCAGATGCTTATCGATTTGATTCGGTCGCTGTCAAGGAATCAAAATTTGAAATCGATGGGGTATTTCTACCACCCCAAAGCGAAGGTGCAGGAGTTGTATATTTCTGTGAGGTTCAATTTCAGAGGGATGAGGAGCTTTACGAAAGGCTATTTTCGGAATTATCATTGTACTTCTACCGCAACCGTGCTAGATTTAGCGACTGGCAAGCTGTGGTAATTTATCCTTCACGCAGTACCGAACAAAGCGATATTTATCCTCATCGAACATTTCTGGGTGGAGACCAAGTACATCGCGTGTATTTGAACGAATTAGGGGATATTCGTCAATTACCATTGTGGGTAGCGTTGATGGTGCTAACTACGGTAAAGGAAGAACAAGCACCGGAAGAAGCAAGGTATTTGTTAACAAGAACCCGTCAAGAAGTATCTCAACCATCGAGTCGCGCCATAATAGAAATGATAACGACGATAATGGTGTATCGGTTTGAACAATTAAGCAGGATGGAAGTAGAGTCTATGCTAGGAATAACGCTAAAGGAAACAAGAGTTTACCGAGAAATCAAGGAAGAAGGACGTGAAGAAGGACGAGAGGAAGGACGAGAGGAGGGAAAAGAGGAAGCAACAATCAATCTTATTATTAGACTGTTGACTAAGCGGTTTGGAAAAGTCTGTGACGAATTGCAATCCTCAATTTCTGGTTTACCTTTGCCTGTTCTCGAAGATTTGAGCGAAGCACTGTTAGATTTTACCAGCTTGGCTGATTTGCAATCATGGTTAGAAGCGCTTCGGAATTAAACTAGATATTTCCATCATCAAACATGGCTATTACTGATAATTCGTGAGGGTTATACCAATTTAATATGAAGCTGCAACAAATTAGATTCCCTAACTCCCCTTACAAACACTAGGGCTGTTTCATTTTTTATAAAAAAATCTGGAAGTCTTGCTTTTTCGTTTTAATTCAGGTTAGTCGTAAGGGCGATCTTCACCCCGCCTTTACAGTACCATAGACATCTGGTAGAAATTAATTATGCGTTGTCCGAAAGCCCTGGTAGGGGCGCAAGGCATTGCGCCCTTATCTCCTAATTGGAGATGTCTCATGTACTCAACTTATTTTCTCC